>NZ_BAAHAR010000061.1:0-37228 GCF_054777395.1 Nocardiopsis oceani | reverse complement strand
CGCCTCGTTCGTGGTACCCGCTGCCTGCGAACCGCTGCCCGAAACGGGTGGGGTCATCGGGATCGACTGGGGCGTCAAGGAGGTCGCGACCACCACCAGCCCCGAACACGACCTTGCGCACGCCGAGAGGGCCAGCCCGCGTCGAAGGGCTACAAGAAGGCCAAGCGGCAGGCGGCCAAGGTCCACAAGAAGGTAGCCCGCCAGCGCCAGGACACCGGGCGCAAGTGGGCCAAGAAGGTGGTGTCCGATCACGACGCGATCGCGGTGGAGGACTTCCGACCGAAGTTCCTGGCCAAGTCGACCATGGCCCGCAAAGCCGCCGATGCCGCGATCGGTGCCACCAAGCAGGCGCTGATCGAGATGGGCCGCAAACACCAGAGGGCTGTGTACCTGGTGCGCCCGGCCCACACCACGATGGACTGCGGTGATTGCGGGGCGAGAGCCAAGCACCGCCTGCCGCTGTCCGAACGTACCTACACCTGTACCGCGTGCGGGGTGTCCCGGCCTCGGGACCGTAACTCCGCGCGCGTGATGTTGGTCCGGGCGGGTCTGAACCCGGGCGGTGTTGAGGGCGTCAGACCTGATCGTCCGCAGGACGACCAGGCGGCCTGAGCCGCGAATCCCCGCAGTTCTCATGGCGGGAGGGGGCGACAATCCCCTCCCTCCAGGGAGGGGAGCAGTCAAGTTGGGGATGGTGTGGGGGTGGGGTGGTGTTGTAGGGGTCGTGGTTCTCGCATGGGGTGTGGTGGGTGGTTGTCGCCCTCGGGCGGGGGTTGTGGTCTGGCGCACATTTCTGGTTTTGGTGGGCTCTTGGTGGGGTCTGGTGAGAAGTGTGATGAACCTTTCGTCCTATGGTGGGGCATGTGACACGAAGTGAAACGTCGACCGATGAGTCGGCACAAACAGACAACGGGTCGGGGCTGGCACATTCGCTACGCCGCCGACACATGGCACTGATCGCTATCGGCGGATCGGTGGGCGCTGGGCTGTTCATCGGCTCGGGTGCGGTGATCCAGACCGCGGGACCCGCGGCGGTTCTCTCCTACGCGTTGGCTGGGGCCCTGGTCTTTCTGACCTTGCGGGCTCTGGGTGAGATGGTCGTGTCGGTTCCGGCCGGGGGGTCCTTCTCGGATTACGCCCGTTTGGCTTTCGGGCCGCGGGCCGGGTTCACCATCGGGTGGGTCTACTGGTGGATGTATGCGGTTCTGGTGGCGGCTGAGTCCGTGGCCGGTGCTGCGATTCTGAGCCAGTGGGTGGACGTGCCGGGCTGGGCTTTGGCGTTGATGGTCCTGTTGGCCATGACGGTGGCCAATCTGATCTCGGTGCGTGTGTTCGCTGAGACCGAGTCCGTGTTCTCCCTGATCAAGGTCGCCACGATTGTGGCGTTTTTGTTGGTGGGCGGGCTTTACGCCTTCGGGTTGTGGAGTGGTGCGGACGGGTCGTCGGTGACCAACTTGTGGGAGCTGGGCGGGTTCGCGCCCAACGGCTGGGTCGCGGTGCTGGGTGCGACCGTGGTGGTGCTGTTCGCCTTTGGCGGGGTGGAGATCATCACGATCGCTGCCGGTGAGAGCGCTGAGCCGGACCGTAACGTGGCTTCGGCCATCACCAATGTGCTGTGGCGGATCGGCCTGTTCTACGTGGCTTCCATTGTGGTGGTGGTCATGGTGGTGCCGTGGAATTCCACTGAGTTGGACCGGAGCCCCTTCGTGGTGGTGATGGAGACGGTGGGGATTCCCGGGGCGGCGCTGATCATGGAGATCGTGGTGCTGATCGCGGTGTTGAGTGTGCTCAACGCCGCGATGTACACGTCCTCGCGGATGTTGTTCATGCTGACCCGTCAGGGGGATGCGCCGCGGGTGCTGCGCGGGACCAACCGGCGCGGTGTGCCGGTGCGGGCGATCCTGTTGGGCACGGTGGTGGGTTATGCCGCTGTGGTGGCCGACTTCCTGTTCCCGGGTCAGGTGTTCCCGTTCCTGGTGGCTTCCATCGGTGCGATCTTGCTCGTGCTGTTTTTGACGATCTGTGCTTCGCAGCTGGTGGTGGGTGCTCGGGTGCGGCGCAACGCCCCGGAGCGGTTGTCGCTGCGTATGTGGGGTTTCCCGTATCTGACGTGGGCGACTCTGCTGGGGTTGGTGTCGATCTTCGTGGCCATGGCTACGCTGGCCGAGCACCGTCAGGCCCTGTGGGCGACCGTGACGGCGGTGGTGGTGGCGGTGCTGGCCTACGAGGCGCGCCGCCGGTGGGGCCGGGCCGAGCCCAGCCGTTTGGTGTTGGGTGTGCAGGGGCGTACGAGCCCTGAGGAGTTGGAGCGCATCGGGGGGTCCGGTTCGGGTGCCGGGGTGCGGGCTGAGGGTGCGTCTGAGGGTGAAGGGCGGGGCGGCGGTTGGTCGCCCTCTCCCCCGGCCTGAGCACCGGGTTGTGCGTGTGACTCGTCCAGACTGATTCCGATGCCGTGGCGTCGCCCTGTGTGGGGGGGGTGGCCGCTGGTGTCGGCACTAGTTGTGGAAGAGGTGCAGGTAGTGGCGCTGGTCGAAGAGCTGGGCGGTCTGGCGTGCGGTGGGGGTGCCCGTGTCGGGGTCGGCGCCGCGGCGGGTCAGGAGTTCCACGACTGGGGCGTGGTCTTTGAAGACGGCTCCGGCCAGGGGTGATTGGCCGCGGTCGTTGAGGCGGTCGGGGTCGGCTCCCTGGTCGATGAGCAGGGCGACGGTGTCGGTGTGGCCGTGGTAGGCGGCCAGCATCAATAGGGTGTCGCCTTTGTCGTTGGTCAGGTTGGCCGGGATCCCGGCCTCCAGGTAGGGGGCCAGGGCGTGGGTGTGGCCTGCGCGGGCGTGACCGAACAGGCGGGTGGCGAGCTCGATGACGTGGGGGTCGTGTGCTGGGTCTTCGTGGCTCACGGGGTCAGCCTAGTGGGGTGTGCGGGCCTGGTGTGGTCTTTGGTGGGCGCACACTGGTGTCCGAGATGGCCGGGTTGAGGTTTAGGTGCCGAACTTGGCTATTGTCGCTAAGGTGCTGCTCAACCCCTGAGAGGAGTCACCCTCGTGCGACATTTCGTCGGCTTCCTGTCGGGCCTGATCCTGGGCCCGGTCCTGCTCCTGGTGACCGGCTGGGCGTTCGCTCACCTGCGGGGCCTGCACGCCGATGGTCTGAGTGCCCTACAGGGCACCGGGCCCGTGGCGCTGGCCGGACTGATGGCTGTGGGCCTCCTGATCGCTCTGGTCGCGGTTCCCCCGCGCCTGACCCCCATGCTGCCCTTCACCACCGCCTTGGTCCTGATCGGGCTGACCGTCACCGCGCTGCTGCGCATGCACCTGCTGGAGCGCCTGCCCACCTTGCCCGGCACCGAGGGCGCCCTGGTGCTGCTGCCGTTGGGTGTGTTCGTACCGATGGCGTTGGTGCTGTGCGCTCCCCTGTTCGTGGGCGGGCGCTGGGTCCGTCGGGACGAGGCGGCGCCCACCGAGGAGGACGAGTACTTCGACGGCCTCTACGACGAGGACGATGACGATGGCCGTCCCCGTCGCACCGCCACCCGGGCGGAACCGGTCCCGGCCCACCACGAGCCGCGTCACCGCCTCTGAGAGGCAGGACGACCAGCCCTAGCGCCAGGTGGGGCCCCACCCCGAGCTCTTGGAGACCCCGCGCGGCAGCCGCGGCAGGCCCGTGGGGTTGGCGTCGCTGGGGCCCTGGTCCTTGGCGGGGGCACTGGACTGCGCCGCGGCCGGGGGCTCCGTCGCGGACTCGGCCTCCGGATCAGGGCCAGCCTGGGGTTCGGGGTCGGCTTCGTCGTGGGGCGTAGCGTCCTGTGGCCCCGGCTCGGGCTGGGCCTGTGCTTGGGGCGCGGGCTCTGCGCCCCCCGCACCCTGCGCGGGTTCCGGTGCCGGTTCAGAGCGCGGTGGGTCGGCGGCCACGCGCTGCGCCTCGGGCTCGGGCTCGGACTCGGGGCGGGCTTCAGGGTGGACGGCGGGTTGGGCCGGGGGCATGAAACCGCGCACGCGCTGGGCCTCGGCGCCTTCGTCGTCGGCGTACAGCACCACCGGTTCGGGCAGCGGCGGGTGGTCCTCGGAGTCCTCTTCGGGGATGGCGGGTTCGGCCGGGGCCACCCGCTTCCACCACAGGTCGGCTTCCTCCTCGGTGAGCTCGGACTCCACCTCCAGCCAGCCCCGCACGTGCGGGTGGCGCCGTCCGGCGTTCCAGGAGCGCGGGTAGGGCTGCTCGTCCAGGACCAGTACGTGCTCGCCGTCGATGGTGGGGATCTCGGCGGGCAGGCCCTCGTTCCACACCCAGGTGCCGTCGTGGGCGACCAGGTTCCACCAGCCCCACACGGTCTGTGCGGCCGGGTCGACGGGGCTGTCGCGGAAGGAGGCGGTCCAGCGCGGGTCGGGCGGGTCGCCCGGCAGTCCTTGGCGCTGGGGGCCGATCAGGGCGTCGGCGAGCAGGGTGTGGAGTTGGAAGTTGTCGCCGATGCCGTCGAAGAGCACGCGGAAGGCGCGGGTGGAGTGGCGGTCCATGACCAGGGCGGAGGTGGCCTCGGCCATGCGCAGCAGGGTGCGGACCTCGTCGAACTCGGCGAGTTGGCCGCTGAGCTGGTTGGCGATGGCCACGATCTGGGCGTGCAGGGAGGGGTCGCGGCGGATGTGGGTGCGCACGCTCGATTCGCTGAGCATGGTCTTGGCTGCCAGGCCGTGGCGGCGGATGGTCCACCAGCACATGGTGGCGGCGGGGGCGTTGGGGCCCAGGTCGGCGGCTACGCGTGCTTCGGCGTCGGCGGTGACGGCGTCGGGGTCGGGTGGGGCGCCGCCGCCGGTGCGTTCCCAGGCGCGTAGGAAGACGATGGCGCCGTTGCCCATGGTGCGCAGTCGGTGCAGGATTTCGATGCCGGCGGGGCCGGGGTCGGTGCCCATTTCGACGAGGGCGCCGGCGACCACGGACAGGTCGGCGATGATGCCGGGGGCGGCGTGGTCTCCGGAGAGCAGGGGGGTGAGGGCCTCCAGGGCGAGTTCGCGCTCGGAGGTGGGGATCTGGGAGGCCAGGAGGTAGACCTTGTGGACGGCTGGTGGGAACTGTTGGGGGTCGGTGGCGACGGAGGCGTCGATCAGTTCTTGGAATGCTGCGCGAAACTCGTCGACCATGGGTCCGCCCCCTTTCTCACGCAACCAACCTCATGTGTCATCAGGGAAGGATCGCACGTTAACGGGCTGTATATGGTGTTACTGATGGGTTTGTTGATGTTTCGAGATGAGGGTGTGGCCTCTGAGGTGCGGGTCACGTCCCTGGGTGGGATCACAGGCCCAGGCGGGTGACGGCGTTGTCCTCCAGGGGGTTGGCGGTGCGGATGTAGTCGTGGACGGTGCCGGGGTTGGTCCAGCGGCCCTGGCGCATGATCTCGCGGTCGGTGGCCCCGCCCAGGGCGGCTTGGGTGGCGAAGCCGGCGCGCAGGGAGTGGCCGCCGAAGTCGTCGGGGTCGAACCCGGCCCGCTGGGCGTAGCGTTTGACCACGTCACCCACGGCGCGGGTGGACATGGGGCGCGCAGCCAGGCGGCCGTGGCGGTCCACCCCGGGCAGCAGGGGCCGCTCGGAGCCGTCGGCCAGTTCCAGGCGCTTCAGGCGCTGGCAGGAGTGCGCGGTCTCGGGCGGGGTGGCGGGCAGGGCCCGCAGGTGTTCGCGTACCGCGGGGTCTGCCCCGTCGCGGTGCACCCGCATCAGGTCCGACCAGTCGGCCAGGGCACACACCGGGCAGGTGAGGCGGTGGCGCCCGCGGGGCAGGGCCACCTGTTGGTGGCCGCGGCCCTCCTGGTCGGTCTTGGTGGCGCCCAGGGAGACCACGAGGGTGGGGGCGCCGGTGGCCGGGTCGGTGCGCAGCGCCAGGTCGTCGAAGGTGAGCGCGGCCAGTTCGGAGCGGCGCAGCGCTCCGGCGAAACCGGTCAGCAACAGCACGGCGTCGCGTCTGCGCGCCACTCCCCCAGGGTGGCCTTCGGCGGGGCGTACCGCGAGCAGAGCCTCCAAGATGGCCAGAACGACGGGGGCCTTGCGGCGCGGTCGGGCCTTGCGGGTGCGGCGGATGCCGCGCAGGGTCATGCGCACCACCTCGGCGCGGGTGGGTGAGTCCAGGCCGTGGGCGCCGTGGACGGCGGCGATGGCCGCGGCGCGGCGTTCCAGGGTGGCGGGGGCCAGCGCCCAGGTGGTGCCGTCGTCGGTGCGTGTGTGGGCGCAGGCGGCCAGGTAGACGGCCACGTCAACGGGGTCGGCGGGCAGGCTGGTGCGGCCCTCGGCCAGGCACCAGGCACCGAAGGAGGTCCAGTCCGCGCGGTAGGCGCGCAGGGTGGCCGGTGCTTGGGCGTTGGTCAGGAACTGGCCCAGCATCTGGGCCTGTTCGGTGTCGAAGCGTTCACGGACCCGTTCCAGGGCGCGGGTGTCCACGAGTACACCGTGGTCCAGGCGCTCTAGTCGGGTGCGCACGGTCTCGGGCAGGGTGATTTCTGCCCGGGGCGTGGGTTCGTCGGCGGGGTCGGTGGTGTTCACGATGTTCCATTGTGGCCGGGGTCGGGTCCCGGTGGTGGGAGGTGGGGCGGGCGGGTGTTCTCAGCCCAGCAGGTGGGTGGTGAGTGCCCCCCACAGGTCGGCTGGGGGCATGGCGAGCAGGAGCAGGCCCACGGACAGGGCCAGGGCGACACTGAAGGCGATGGCGGCCATCTTGCGGCGCAGGATGAGGGCGGTCACGGCGCCGATGGCGGGCACGCCCCAGGCCATGAGGAGCAGCCAGATCAGGGCGTTGCCGATGGTGCGCACGGCCTGCTCGGCGATGTCGGCGGCTTGGGCGGGGTCGGCCAGGGCCGGGTCGGTGGTGGCCTCGAAGGCGTCCAGGCCGGCGAAGAGCAGCGCGGCCAGGGCCAGCGGGCTGCCCAGGGCCCACAGCGACCACAGGATGACCCACAGCACGGTGATGCGCCGGTCGGGCGGGCCTTGGACCGTGACCGGGGTGCGGCTGATGGGGCGTTTTTCCGGGGTTTGGCCCGGATCGACCCTGCCCTGGTCGGGGTTGTCGGGCTGCTGGTCGGGCCCCTGCTGGTCGGATCCCTGTTGGGGCTTGCGGCGGTTGCGTTTCTTCGGTGACACGCCCGGGAGCCTACCCGGCCAGCTGGGTGAGGTGGATGACCACCACGAACACGACGGGCCAGGCCAGCAGCACCAGAGACCACAGGGCGGCCTTGCGGTCACCGGCCACGGTGGCCACGGCCGCGGCCAGGAAGGGGATGCCCACCGCGGCGCCGAAGGCCAGGGTGAACCATTCTGCGGCCGAGCCGGCGTGCGAGTCGGCGTCGATCCCCATCATGTAGCCGAAGGGGCCCAGGACCAGGGCGAACAGGGCCAGGATGCAGATGACGACACGGATGCCGGTGGGGTGGCGTGTGTTGCGTCCACCGCCGCGTGTAGAGGGACGTTCAGACACGGGGGCCGTGGTGCCTTTCGAGAACGGGTGGCGGGCCAGAGCTTCAGGCACACCGTCGGGCGCTGGGAGGCGGACCTGCGGGGCACACCCTTGCCCACCCGGCGGGCGCCTGGGCGCCGACGGCCGGGCATGGTGTGCTCCCTAAAACGTACTCCACCTGGGAGGTGTCCGAAACCCAGGGTGGGGCGTGGCCGGTCAGGGGGCGGGCCAAGGGTGGGCGCGGGAGACCAGGCCGGTGAAGGCGGCCAGTAGGCGCAGTTCGTCGAGGCTGCGGGGCGCGGTGGTGAGCAGGTCGGGTGAGTGCACCACCAGCGCCAGGAGTTGGGCGCGTGAGAGCGCGACGTTGAGGCGGTTGCGGTCCAGGACGAAGGAGGGTCCGCGGCTGGTCTCGGCGGCGTTGGAGGTGGTCATGGAGCAGATGACGGCGGCGGCTTCTTGTCCTTGGAAGCGGTCGACGGTGCCTACGCGCACACCCTCCAGGGCCGGGGTGGTGTGGGTGGCCTCGGCCAGGGCCTGGCGCAGGGCGCGCACTTGGAGGTTGTAGGGGGCCACCACCAGGATGTCGTCGCCGGTCAGGGGGCGTGGGCCGGTGTCGGGGTCGGTGGTCAGGTGTTGGGTGACCAGGGCGCGGGCGGCCTCGACGACCGCGGTGACCTCTTCGGGGCTGTGGGTGGTGCGGCCCCGGTGGGTGACGGGGTGGGCGTACACGCCCGGTGCGGGACCGGTCAGGGTGCGGTCGGTCGTGGAGGGGTGGGCGTGCAGGCGGTTTTGGTAGGAGAGCGCGGAGACGGGCGCGCACACGGCGGGGTGCATGCGGCGGGTCTGGTCCAGGAAGTAGCCCAGCGCGGGGTCGATGATGTGCTCGGCCGCCATGAGGTGTTGCAGTGCTGAGGCGTCGGCGCCTTCGCCGTGGGTGCCTTGGACGACCTGGGGTAGTTGTTGGGGGTCGCCCAGCAGGACGAGGTTGTGGGCGGCGGCGGAGACCGCGAGGGTGTCGGCCAGGGCGAACTGTCCGGCCTCGTCGATGATGAGTACGTCCAGGGGGTCGGCGACCATGGCGGCGTTGGCCATGGCCCAGGCGGTGCCGCCGATGAGCACCGAGCGTCCTTCGGTGGTGCGTTTGGTGCGCCAGGTGGCCAGGGCCTGGGCGGTGGTGGGCTGTTCCCAGGGCAGGTCGGGGTCTGCGGCGTCTTTGCCGCGGCCTTTGGCGCGTTTGGCGGCGGCCAGGTCCACCCCGGCTTCGTTGGTGGCGCGTACGGCCGAGGACATGACGTTCTCTACGGCTTTGTGGCTGGTGGAGCACACGCCCACGCTGCGGCCTTGTGCGGCCAGGTGGGTGATGAGCTGGGCGGCCAGGTAGGTCTTTCCGGCTCCGGGTGGGCCTTGGACGGCCAGGTAGGAGTCGTCGAGCTGGTCCACGGCGGCGATGGTGGCGGCGATGAGGTCGCCGTCGAAGGCGGCGGGGTCCGGGAGGGGGCCGCCGCCCTTGAGTCGGGGCGGTAGGCGGCGCAGGACGTCGGTTCCGCACTGGTGGGGCCAGGTGGGCAGCGCTTGCACGCTCTGGCGGGCGACCTGTTCCAGGGCGCCGTCCTTGGGTTGGGGGTTGACCGGTGCTCCGGGCAGGACGGCCACGGGTGGGCGGGTGTAGGTGGCGTCGACGTCGCAGGTTTCGGTGAGGGTGAGCTGGTCGGGGCGGGTGTGGGTGAGGGTGGCGTCGGTGGTGGTGGCTTGTTGGCCGGGTGCGCCGGGGTAGAGGAGCTTGACTTGTTGGTTGGGGGTGAAGGGGTGGGGGTGGGAGGTGTCCAGGCGCATGGACAGTTCGCGGCGGGCCTTCTTCTGGCGGCCGGTGGGTTCGATCCACTCGCCGGTGTGGATCTGCCAGGGCACGGCGCAGTCGGTGTCGGACTCCAGGTCTTGCAGGGGTGCGCCGGTGCGGCGGTAGTGCTCGCGCCAGGGCGGTAGGGCTTCGCGCTGGTAGTAGCCGACCAGGGCGGCCAGGGCGGCGCGGGGGTGGTCGTCGTCGGTGCGCTCTTCGGCCTGGTCGGGGACGTGTTCGAGGAGGGGGTCGGTCAGGGCGGCGTGGCGGGCGGCTTTTTCGGCGCGTTTGCGGGCGCGTTCGGCCTCGGCTTCGGTGAGTTCGAACTGGACCAGGGGGCGGTCGGTGATGCCTTGGGCGGTGCGGTGCTCTTCGAGCCAGTCGCGCAGGCGGGCGGTGGAGTGGCAGTCGTCGCGGTTGTAGCGGGCGATGCCGTCCAGGATCTTGTCGGCTTCGGCGGTCTCGTGGGCTTCGTGGGCGGCCAGGTAGGCGGCGTAGGCGTCGATGCTGGAAGTGGCGGTGGTGACCTGGCCGGCGCGGGTGGTGTCCAGGTAGAGGGGTTCGAGGTACTTGATGGAGTAGGAGCGCTGGGACACGCGCAGGCTCTTGCGGACCACGGTGTAGAGGTCGATGAGGCGGCCCTCGCGCAGGAGGCGGTTGACTTCCTCCTCGCGGGTGGCGAATTCGGAGCTGAGGTGTTTGAGGCGGTCCACTTCGTAGGAGGCGTAGTGGTAGATGTGGGCGCCGTCGTCGGTGTCGATGCGTTGGGTGGCGAAGTCGACGAAGTCCTCGAGGGCTTTTTTCTCTTGGGTGCGGTCGTGGGCCCAGAAGGCGTGGAAGGTTTCGGTGCCGTCGGTGTCTTCGGTGGTGGCGCCGAAGAGGTATTCGAGGCCGCGGCCGCCCTGGCGTGAGTGGTAGGGGTAGCCCTCCATGTCGAAGAAGACGTCGCCGGGGCTGGGTGGGGGCAGGGTGGTCAGGCCGTCGGGGGCGAACACTTCGGCGGTGACCTCGCCTTGGGGGTTGGCCGGGGTGCGGGTGGTGTCCTGGCGGACTTGGAGGGCGGCTTGGGCGCGCAGTTGGTCGAAGGAGCGGCGGGGCAGGGTGGTGGGGCGGTCGTGGTCGTGGGCGTGGGCCAGGGCGTCGATGGTGGTCAGGCCGGCGTCGGTGAGTTTGGCGGCCTGGTCGGTGCGCAGTCCGGCGACCAGGGACAGGTGGCGGGCGGCGGTGCGGCCTTGGGTGCACCAGGTGTTGTAGCCGCAGCCCTCGCAGGCGGGTCGGGGTTGGCCCCAGGTGGGGGTGGGCAGGGCGGGCTCTTGGGCCAGGTGGTCGATGAGGCGGTGGGTGAGGGTGGTCAGGATGGGGGTGAACTCGGCGGTGGGCAGGGTGTGGGTGTGCTGGTCGCCGGTGAGCAGGTGCATGTGGTGGGGGGTGCGCCCGTCCAGGACGGCGACGGCGTGGGCGTAGGCGGCGAGTTGGACGATGGCTGAGGGGCCGGGACGGCGGGCGAGTTTGGTGTCCCAGGGTTCGTAGGCCCAGTCGGTGGGTGCGTCCTGGCGTTTGTGGCCTGTGGCGGGGTCCAGGTCGGAGCGGATGAGGAAGTCGGCGCGTCCGTGGAAGGCCACACCCGGGGCCAGGGGGTGGTGGAAGGAGGCCTGGTAGATGACGGGGGCCCCGGCGGCCATGGCCTCGGCGGTGGTGCGGGCGGCTTCGGCCAGGGAGTGGTCGTCGGGTTTGGGGGCGTCGATGTGGGCGATGTCGTCGAACAGGGAGCTCAGGCGGTCGAGTTCGGCCTGTTCGTGGACGTGGCCGTGGTGGGCGACGAGGGGGTCGATGTCCTCGGGCCGGGGTGCGCCGGGCAGGTGGGCGGCCAGCGCTGTTTTCAGAGCGCTGCGGTGGCCGCACTCCAGTGTGTCGACGAGGTCGGTGGGTGAGACGACCCAGCCGGTGGTGGTGCGGAACAACGCCCGGACTCCCCTTGGTGTTGGTTGAGTTGGTGGGGATTGTGCCACGGCATGGTGGCGTGTGGGGCCGCACACGCGGCAGGGGCGGGGGTGGTGCGTGCGGTGCCTGGTGGGGATTGTACGCGGGCCCGGGTGGTGTGTGCGGGGTGTTCGCGCAGGCCAGCGGGGCGGGCGCCTTGCATGTGTGGGCGGGCCCGGGGGCGTCCCGGGCGGCGGTTCCTTGCGGACGCCTGAATTCCGGGCCTGGGGACGAGAACGCGCCCCGAACCGGGGGGTTCGGGGCGCGCCTGTGCTTGCTGGGGGCGGGTGCTAGCCCACGACTTCCCAGTCGACCTGGCCCACGCCGGAGCCGGTGCCGATGATCTCGTCGAAGGCGGCCGTGGACAGGTCCAGGCAGCGGCCATCGATGTAGGGTCCGCGGTCGTTGATGCGCACCGTGACCGAGGAGCCGTTGTTGGGGTTGGTGACCTCGACCATGGTGTCGAAGGGCAGCGTCTTGTGCGCGGCCGTCATGGCTTGGGTGTCGAAGGTTTCGCCGTTGGCGGTGGTGGAGCCGTGGAAGCCTTCACCGTAGAAGGAGGCCTCGCAGGTACCGCCTTCGCCGCTGCCGCCACCGGAGTCGCCTGAGCCTTCGGAGTCCTCGGAGCTGGTCTCGGGCTCCTCTTCCTCCTCGGGTTCCTCCAGGATGTCGGAGCCTGAGGCGGACAGGGACTGGGGAGCGGCCACGGGGCTGTCTTCGTCGCCGTCGGCCTCGCCGTCCTGCTCCTCGCTCTCCTGCGGCTCCTCCACGACCAGGGTTTCGGGCTCGGCCTGCGGGGTGCTGGCGGCGCTGGTGGCGTCCTGCGGGTCGCCGCCGGTGGTGATGACCGCGGCCGCGGCGGTGCCGCCCACGGCCAGGGTCAGGCCGGCGGCCGAGGCCACGACCAGTGCGCGCTTCTTGCGTGAGCGCGCGGCGGCCAGACGGGGGCCTACGGGGACGGTCGCGGCCTCGGTGGGCTCGTGGTGACCGTCGGCGGGTGGGAACTCGGGCTCGTGTTTGCCCACAGCGCAGTCCTTCGAACGGGAAACAGGGTGTGGCCCTCGCCCCGGCGTGGTGCTGTTGTGCCGTCAGGGGCGTGTGGCGCCATGTGGTGCGGGCCCCGGGGAGATGGGTGGGGCCGGGCACGCGGGAGGTGTGGGACCTCCGGTGGCCTTGCACGGGGTCTGAGCGCAGAGCCTAAGGGGTAACGCGAGCGTAACGGTACCGGAAAGAGAGAGTTTGTGGAACTTCTCACCCACTGACCTGCACGGACCGCAGTGCGAGGCGGCGCGGGGGCATTCCCTGGGGGAAGAGGGTCCGGGCGGGGTCGGGCAGGGTGAGGCCGCTGAGTTCGGCGACCGCCCGGGACAGGGTGGGATTGTCCAGGTGTCCGCCCACGGTGTGGATGAGGGTGGTCAGCGTGGGCAGGACCGGTGCGCCGAGGGCGGCGGTGGCGTAGCGGGCGGCCACGGCCGGGGTCCGGGAGGCGCCCGCCCAGCAGTGCAGGAACACCCGTTTGCCTTCGGCGCGCAGTGCGGCCACGGCCGCGGCGGCCTCGTCCAAGGTGAAGTGCGGGTTGGTGTTGCGGCCCGGGGTGTCGTGCAGCCACACCCGGATCCAGTCGGCGCCGGTCAGGTGGGGTGCGTCGCTGGGGTGGGTGCGGCACAGCGAGACCACCGCGTCCACGTCCCGGGGGCGGGTGCGCAGGTGGTCGAGGTTGCCCAACACCACGTCGGGATCCAAGGGGTGGGGTACGGCGAAGGGCGGAAGGCGCCGCTCGGGACGGGCCCGGATGGGTGCCTCGGGCCAGTGGTCAGGAAGCGGGCCGCCGCGGGCGCTGGCCAGGGCGGCGCAGGTCAGGGCGTGGGGGTCGGTGTGCTCGCTCAGGCGGCGCAGTGCCTGCAGGGGCAGGGCCGACACACCCCATCGGGCGCCGGCCAGGGCGCCCGCGTACAGGGCGGCCAGGTCACCGCAGGAACGGTAGGCCGCCCAGACGGTCTCGACCAGGTGGGCGCAGGCGAAGGTGCCGCTGGCGGGGTCGTGGGAGGGGTGGGGTGTGTGCATGAGGGCCCGCCAGGAGGAGCCCAGGGGGGCGTCGCTGGCGGTGTGTTCCAGCTCGGGTGCCTGGGCCGGTGGGGTGGCGGTGCTCACCAGGGTGCGCAGGGCCCGGGTCCAGGCGTGTTGGACGGGGTCGCTGGGGGCCGTGCGGGCAGGCACCGGGGCGGCATCGGCTTCAGGGTTGGCGACGACCCGGGCCAGGGCTGTGTGGGTCAGGTGGGCCAACCGGGCGGTGCCGCGGGCGGGGTCTTCGTCGGCCTCTCCCCCGGGGTTGGCGGGTGTGGTGGCGGCCGCGGCGTACCGGGTGGCCAGGGCAGGTGGGGTGCCGACCAGGGCCGCGGCGGTCAGGGGGCCGAGCAGGGCGCCGACGGCGCGGTCGTAGGTGGGCTCTTCGGTGGGGCGTGAGGCCTTGGGTGCTGTGGGCACGGCCGTCCTCTGCAAAGGGGGTGGATCCGGTCGGGGGTGTGGGATCCCGGGGGTTGTGGCGGGGCCCTACCGTGGCCTTCCCGGTGCAGAGGTGTTTCGTGCACGGCTTGCCGGTTGTGGCCACGCCCGCGCGGTGCGTGCTTTCTAGACCAGGGGTTTTTCGTAGCGGGTGACCGGATGCCAGGTGGAGTCGGGGCCGAATCCCACGTGCCCGCGCTGCGTATAGCCCCGCTGCTCGTAGAAGGCGCGCAGCCGGTGGTTGTCCGAGACGCAGTCCAGGCGCACGCTCGTGTGCTGGCGGGCGGTTGCCCGGGCCTCGACCCAGGCCAGCACGCCGGCGCCCAGCCCGTGGCCGGAGGCGGAGCGGGCGACCATGAGCCCGTGCACATAGGTGGCCTCCGCAAGCGTGTCGGGCCAGACCAGCGGGTCCTGGGTGAGCAGGCGCACCGTCGCCACCAGGGTGTGGCGCTGGTGCAGCACCCACCACTGGCCGTGTTCGATCTGCCCGGCGATCTCGTGCGCGCCCACCTCCCCCGGTGCCCACTGGGTGATGCCCCGGCTTTGCTGCCAGCGGGCCAGGTCATCGCGCAGGTTCGTAATGACGGGGGCGTCGCTGGCCCGGGCGGGGTGGAGCGCGGTGGGCGGGGGCGGCGGCAACGTTTCCTCCTGGTGTGTGGACGGCGCCGTCGACCAGGACGGCGTGGCCGCAACGGCTTCTCCTGGGGCCTGGTACTCCGAACGGGGATTCGGGGGTGGATGGGCGCTCGATGTTCTCACGCGGGGCCTGGACTTGGGGTTCCTGTGTGCAGCGGTCCCGAAGCGGGTGAGCGCGCCTGATGTGCATCCGGACGCGGGGCTGGCTTGGTTGCTCGTGGGCATGCTGAGGCGGACGGAAACGGTGCTTCCCCTTCCCCTAATCGAGGTCTATGGGTTTGGGGGCCTTCTTGATCTGCTCGCGTGCTCGGGCAGCCACAGCTTGGGCGTTGGGCGACAGCCCTGAACCAGGTGAGAGCCAGAATCCGCCCCGCGGGACCGGCTCGTCGGCAGGGGTGCGCCCCGTGCCGTTCAGAGAGGCAGCTATCTGCCCCAACATCTGTGGGTCCAAGGCGACGTCCTCTGGAGGAAAGTGTTCCGGGATCTCTGGCACCGACCCGCCCTGGGGCGATGCGTTGGGTTCCGGCGCGGGTTCGTGCATGAGTTCGTCGGGGACCGAGCGACACAGCCGCCCGCAGATCGCGCAGGTGTCACCGGGAACGTTGCGCACGGTCGGGTGCTCGGGGCAGGTACCGCAGGCCTTTCCGTGGCTGTCCACCAGGAACTGTTCCGGCTGGGCGAACGGGTCGTCCTCACCCCAGTCTGACCATGGTGGTGTGGGCATGTTCGCTCCGTGGATGCCTCGGCCCAGAGTGCCGTCCAGGTAGCGGCGTGCGGTACGGATGTCGCGCAGCCGCTTCATCAGTGCCGGGAAAGGGCGCCACAAGAGTTCCAGCCCTGAGAGCAGCACCCGAACTTCGGCCTCGCCCAGCCCTTGGCGCAGGAGTTTCTCCACGGCCCGTGCCAACCGTTCCCGATCCGCTATCGGGGCGGACAGGAGTTTGTTGGGAATTCGTTCAATAATGCCGAAGAGGCCAATCCGGGGTTTTTGTCGGGTTTGCTCTCCTGTGGTTGAGGTCCCACGGACGGAACCATCCGCCCCCTCTCCAGAACAGTCACCAGGGGAACAGTCTGTAGGTCGATCTGAGCTGGGGGTCAGCTCAACTTGAGCTGGGGTCGGGCGGCGCCTCAACGGCGGCCGGTTGTGCGTGGTGAGCGGCTCCTCCCCCAGTTGGGCGCGGCAGGCGTTGATCTCTCCCAGGACCAGGTCGGGATAGTCCTCAGCGGGAACGAGGAGCTCCAGTACACAGGGGAGCTGGTAGGTGGAGCGGCCGCGCTGGAGGTCCTCGGCGAAGAACGCGATGGTCTCCGAGCGCGTGAGTTTGCGGACGATGCCCGCGTCGGCCAGGTCGTCGATGGCGCGCTTGAGGCTGCTGACGCTGAGGGTGCCGCCGGAGCGCTTGGCCAGGTTCTCCAGGAAGTAGAAGCACCAGCGGCCGTCGACGTCGACCGCGTCGGCGATGGCTATCAGGGCCGACACTGAGCGCAGTGAGGGCAACAGGCCCTTGCTGAAGATCTGTTGGACCCAGATCGCGAGGATGAACCCGATCCCCTGGAGCGCGCCCCGGGGACGCTTGCGGGGCAGAGGGGGCAGAGAAAGACCAGCCGGATTCGGAGTTTCGGATGCGCTGGGGAGGGTTGAAGCGCTAGACTCCACGATGAGTCGCCTTTCTTGTTGAGAACACGATGAGTCGTTGAGTCGTTCTTCTTGTTGAGAGGGTTGAGGTGGCTCAGTCGACCAACCTGTTTGTCCAGGCGTCGGCCACAACCCGACCGGGTGTTTGTAGCACCGGGTCGGGTTTTTTCTTGTCGCGATCCAACTTAGCGATCCGAACAAGAGTTCGTGGGTCTTTCTTTCAAATCCGCACACGCGAGAGACCCGAGGAACAACCCACAAAACCAAAATGCGAAACTCGCCCTACTTGGTCCGTTTTGCGAAAGTGTTCTTTTCGCACAAAAACGGCCCTCCGTCGAAACGAAGGGCCGCCGGGGGGTCTGAGGTCAACGAGTCTGGGAACGCACCCCGCCAAGCAGAGCCGCCCACTCCTGCGAAGCGAAGCTCAGATGCCCGGCCTCACGGTTCTGGGTGTTCGGTGAAATACGGCGCTCGGACGATTGGCGTTCGCCTCACTGAATCGGGCTGGGCCCGGGCCGTCTCCGGTCAGCCCGGCACCTTCGCGACCACGGAAGCCCGTCGCTCACCGAGCAGCGGGCTTCAACCATGCAGGCTGGGGCAGGCAGGCGCGCTGGAAGCGGTCGGCTACAGCGTGGGCCACGGCCGAGTCCGGGCAGAGCGGCTCGGCGACCGTATCGGCCCCCGAGCCCTTGAGGCGCTCGTGGAACAGGCCTGGGGCCAGTAGCCAAGTGGCCACGCTGACCCGCTGGTGACCCGCCTCGCGGAGTTCGGCGACCTTGTCGTCCACCGAGGGGGCGCTGGTGGCGGCGTAGGCCAGGTGCACGGGCTCGCCGGTTTGGTGGGACAGGCGCTGGGCGGCCTGGTCGAGTTCGGCCTGGGCGTGGGGGTCGGAGGTGCCGGCGCAGGCCAGGATCAGGGCATCGCCGGGCCGGTAACCGGCGGCGGCCAGGCGGCGTTGTGCGGTGTCCAGCAGGGCGGGGTGCTCGCCCAGAGCTGGGGTGATGACGGCGTCGGCGCGGCCTGCCTGCGCGAGCTGGTGGGGGATGTCGACGCGGACGTGGTAGCCCGAGGCCAGGAAGGCGGGCACTACCACCAGGGGGCCGGGTGTGGTGGCGGCGACCTCTTCGACGGTGGGGTGGGCCACATCGGCGAAGGCCAGGCGGGTGGGACGCCGGATCACCTCGCCCACGCGCAGGGCCAGGGAGTGGGTGAGGGCGGTGCCTTGGGGTGAGCGGGTGCCGTGCACGGCCAGGATCAGGGTGGGGTTCAGCACGGCTGGGTGTCCAAAGCCAGGCGGTAGCCCCGTTTGACGACCGTCTGGATGATCTTTGCGTCGCCCAGGGCGGTGCGTAGGCGGGCCACGGCGGTTTCGACGGCGTGGGCGTCGGCGTCCTCCCCCAGGCACCTGAGCAGGTGGGCGCGGTCGCGGACCTGGCCGGGGCGGTGGGCCAGGGCGCGCATCAGGCGCATGAGGGTGGGCGAGAGGGTGTGGACGGCGCCGTCGACCAGGACGGCGTGGCCGCGCAGGCGCAGGTGGTGGCCGGCCACGCGCAGGGTGGGGAATCGGGCGGGTAGTTCCTTGGTCAGGGTGCGGACCTGGGCGCCGATGCGGGCGCGTTCGGGCCACAGGGTGGGGATGTCGTGGGCCATGAGGGGGCGGGCGGTGACCGGGCCCACGCACAGGGGTAGGACGTGGCCGCGCAGTGCGTGGATGAGGTGGGTGTCCTGGCCGGTGGTGTGGGCGCGGGTGAGGAGTCCGGCGGCTGCGGGGGCGCTGGTGAAGGTGACGGCGTCCACTCCCCCGGTGGTGATGGCGTCGATGAGGCGGTCCAGGGGTGCGGTGTGTTCGGGTTGGGTCCAGCGGTAGACGGGGACTTCGATGACCTCTGCTCCGGCCATGCGCAGGGCGGCGGTGAAGTCGGGCAGGGGTTCGCCGTGGAGCTGGATGGCTACGCGGAGTCCCTCGACGCCGTCGTGCAGGAGGTAGTCCAGGACTTCGGCCGAGGATTCGCAGGGTGGGGACCATTCTTCGTGGAGTCCGGCGGCGCGGATGGCGCCTTTGGCTTTGGGGCCGCGGGAGAGCAGGCGTGAGGAGCGCATGCTGGCCAGGAGGGGGTCGGCCATGCCCCAGGTTTCGCAGGCCTCGACCCAGCCGCGGAAGCCGATGCCGGTGGTGGCCACGACGACGTCGGCGGGGTGGTGGGTGAGTTGTTCGGAGACGGTGGCCAGGCGTTGGTCGTCGCTGAGGGGGACGATGCGCAGGGCGGGTGCGGCGATGACGTCGGCGCCTTTGCGGCGCAGGAGGGCGCTGAGTTCCTCTGCGCGGCGGGCGGCGGTGACGGCGACGGTGAACCCGGCCAGGGGTGCGGTGGTGGCTTCGGGGCCGGGGGGTGTGTGGTGGGTGGGTTGGGTGGTGGTCACGGTGTCCCCTGTGGTGTGTGGTGTGGGTGGGTGGCGATCTGGATGGTGCCGTGGTGTAGGCGCACCGGCCAGGTGGTCAGGCGGGTGTGGGGATCGTCCAGGCTCTGGCCGGTGCGTAGGGAGAAGATGTGTTTGAGCATGGGTGAGGCGACGGTGGGTTCGCCGGCGCGGTCGCCGACGATGCCGCGGGAGATGACGGTGGCGCCGGTGTGGGGGTCGAGGTTGTCGACGGCGTGCAGGTGGTGGTCGTGGGTGCGGAAGAGGGCGGCTTGGCGGCCGCTGGGGAGTAGGACGGCCAGGCCGATCTCGGGTTCGAGGCGGTGTTCGGGGCAGGCGGTGACCCAGTCGGTGGTGGTGGGTGCGGGGGTGAGGACGCTCATCGGGTGGTCTCCTGTGCGGGGTGTTGTGGGGTTGGGGTGGCGGGCATGCCCAGGTCGAGGGGGCCTGCTGCGGGCACGGGCTGGTCTCGGGTGGTGGTGAAGCTGATGGTGGGGTCGGGGGTGTGGGGTGCGTTGGTGAAGGAGACGAAGCGGGCGAGTTTGTCGGGGTCGGCCAGGACGGCGGCCCATTCGTCGGTGTAGGTGTGCACGTGGCGGGCCATGGCGGCCTCGAGTTCGTCGGCGATGCCGAGCCGGTCGTGGACCACGACCTCGCGCAGGTGGTCCAGGCCGCCCTCGAGGGATTCGATCCAGGGGGCGGTGCGCTGGAGCCGGTCGGCGGTGCGCACGTAGAACATCAGGAAGCGGTCGATGTAGCGGATGAGGGTGTCCTCGTCCAGGTCGCCGGCCAGGAGTTGGGCGTGGCGGGGGGTGAAGCCGCCGTTGCCGCCCACGTACAGGTTCCAGCCGGTGTCGGTGGCGATGACGCCGAAGTCCTTGCCGCGGGCTTCGGCGCACTCGCGGGCGCAGCCTGAGACGGCGGATTTGAGTTTGTGGGGTGCGCGCAGGCCTCGGTAGCGCTCTTCCAGGCGGATGGCCAGTCCGACGGAGTCTTGGACGCCGTAGCGGCACCAGGTGGTGCCCACGCAGGACTTGACGGTGCGCAGGGATTTTCCGTAGGCGTGCCCGGATTCGAAGCCGGCCTCGACCAGGCGGGTCCAGATGGCGGGCAGTTGTTCGAGGCGGGCGCCGAAGAGGTCGATGCGCTGGCCGCCGGTGATCTTGGTGTAGAGGTCGAAGTCGCGGGCAACTTGGCCGATGACGATGAGTTTGTCGGGGGTGATCTCTCCGCCGGGGATGCGGGGCACCACAGAGTAGGTGCCGTTGCGTTGCAGGTTGGCCAGGTAGCGGTCGTTGGTGTCCTGCAGGGTGGCCTGTTCGCCGTCCAGGATGTGTCCGCCGCCCAGGGAGGCCAGGATGGAGGCGACGGCGGGTTTGCAGATGTCGCAGCCGCGTCCGGTGCCGTGGGCGGCGATGAGGGCGGAGAAGGTCGTGGTGCCGGTGGCGCGCACGATCTCCAGGAGTTCGGCGCGGGATTGGGTGAAGTGCTCGCACAGGGCCTTGGACTGGGTGATGCCCGACTGGGTGAGGATCTGCTTGAGCATGGGCACGCACGAGCCGCAGCTGGTGCCGGCCTTGGTGCAGGACTTGAGCGCGGCCACGTCGTGTGCGCCGCCCTCGATGGCCTGGCACACCTGGCCCTTGGTGACGGCGTTGCAGGAGCAGATCTGTGCCGAGTCGGGCAGGGCGTCGGCTCCCAGGCCCGCGCCGCCCTCGGGGGTGATCAGGGCCAGGGGGTCGCCGGGCAGGGGTGAGCCCACCATGGGCCGCAGGGTGGCGTAGGCGGTGGCGTCGCCGACCAGGATTCCGCCGAGCAGGGTGGTGGCGTCGTCGGAGAGGACGAGTTTGGCGTAGCGGCCGCTGGCGGCGTCGTTGACGACCACGTCCAGGGCGCCGGGGGTGTGGCCGTGGGCGTCGCCGAAGCTGGCCACGTCCACGCCCAGGAGTTTGAGTTTGGTGGAGGTGTCGGCGCCGGTGAAGGTGGCGGTGCCGCCGACGAGGCGGTCGGCGAGGACTTCGGCCATGGCGTTGCCGGGGGCGATGAGGCCGTAGACGGTGCCGCGGTGGTGTGCGGCCTCGCCGATGGCGTGGATGCGGGGGTCGCTGGTGGTGCAGGTGTCGTCGATGGTGATGCCGCCGCGTTCGCCGAGGGTGAGTCCGGAGGTGCGGGCCAGGTCGTCGCGGGGGCGGATGCCCACGGAGAAGACCACCAGGTCGGTGTCCAGATGGCGGCCGTCTTCCAGGAGGAGTCGGGTGGCGCGGCCGTGGGGGTCGGCTTCGACGGCGGTGGAGGCGGTACGGGTGTGCACGTGTACGCCCAGGTCGGTGACGAGGTGGTGGAGCAGGGCCGCGGCGCCTTGGTCGATCTGGGCGGGCATCAGGTGGGGTGCGAGTTCGACGATGTGGGCTTGCAGGCCCAGGAGGCGCAGGGCGTTGGCGGCTTCGAGCCCGAGGAGTCCGCCGCCGATGACGGTGCCGGTGCGTGCGCCTTGGGCAGCGGCGGTGAGGGCGTCCAGGTCCTCGATGGTGCGGTAGACGTGGCAGCCGGGCAGGTCGTGGCCGGGGATGGGGGGAACGAAAGGGGTGGATCCGGTGGCCAGGACGAGGTGGTCGTAGGGCAGGAGGCGGCCCGAGGAGGTGGTGATGGTGCGGGCGGTGCGGTCGATGGCGGTGGCCTGTTCGGCCACGTGTACGTCGACGCGGGGGCCGCGCAGGTCGCCCAGGGACAGGTCGTGTGCGGTGGTGCCGTCGAGGTAGGAGGACAGGGCGACGCGGTCGTAGGCGGTGCGGGGTTCCTCTCCCACGATGGTGATGTGCCAGTGGTGGGCGGTGTCGCGGTCGCGGAGGGCCTCGACGAGTCGGTGGCCGACCATGCCGTTGCCGATGACGACGAGTTCTTCCATGGGGTGGCTCCTGCGGGATGCGGCGGCGGACGCTCCTCAGGCAACCGGGTGGGTGTTTCGCGCCGGTTGGGTGGTGGTGTCCGGGGTGTTTCGTTGTGCTGTCACCGCAGGTGAGGGGTGCGTGATTGGTCCCTTGGCGGAGCTGGGGCACGTAGTGGGGGTGGGTGGTCAGGGCTGGTGCGGGCCCTGACCGGGCGGCTGGGGCGGATGTCCGCCCTGGGGCGGATAGGGCGGCGGTTGCGGCCCTGGGTAGGTGCCTTGGTAGGGGTTGTGCCCCGGGTAGGACATGCGTTCTTGGCGGAGTCGTTGGCGGTGGCGGCCGCGGCGTACCGCGGTGACGATGATGATGAGGACCCCGCCCACGATGCCCAGGAACGGGATGAGCAGGACGGAACCGAGTGCGCCGAACAGGTTGCCCAGGATGCCGCCGGTGGCGTCGTCGCCGTAGGCCAGGCCGAAGCGGACGTCCTCGGGGGCGTCGCAGGCCAGGGTGTACTCGCCGGGTTCGGTGAGGGTGGCCATGCCGATCATGGCCCAGGATCCGTCGGTGCCGTCGACCTCGTGGTTGAAGGTGGGGTAGGTGAAGGCGTGCGGTTGGCCGTCGGCGTCGCTCAGGGCGCAGGCGGTGTGGTCCACCGAGCTGGGTGAGCCGTAGAGCAGCCATCCGTCTTCGGGGTGTTGTTCGGCGTCGACGGTGAAGGTGGTGCTCTGTGCGCCTTGGGTGCGTGCCTCGAAGTCAGGCAGGGCCAGGGCCCGGATGATCATGAGGATGAACAGGACCACGCCGAGCAGGATGGCGAGGGGGATGAGCGCGCCGCCCACCCAGAACCAGGCGCGCGAGGGGCGCAGTTCGCGGGCGTCCAC
The DNA here is from genome assembly GCF_054777395.1 of Nocardiopsis oceani. NCBI lineage: Bacteria > Bacillati > Actinomycetota > Actinomycetes > Streptosporangiales > Nocardiopsidaceae > Nocardiopsis > Nocardiopsis oceani. The sequence continues at coordinate 15,027 of NZ_BAAHAR010000061.1, read as the reverse complement.
GTGCGGGGGCGGCCCGTAGGGGCCGGGGTACGGTGCGGCCATGCGGTGAGTTTCGCATGGCTGACCTGGGCACAGGTGTGTTCTTGCCGCGATTTTGGTGGTGTGTTGTGGAACGTGTGCGCTTAGGCGGCGGGCTCGGTGGCACGGATGGTGCCGGTGGTTTCGGCGGCTTGGTCGGGGGTGGCGGCGATGATGGCGTCCAGCAGGGCGCGGGCTGAGGTGAGTTCGCCGATGGCGGCGTCCATGCGGTCGCGTTCGCGTTGCAGCGGGTGGCGCATTTCGGCGCAGGTCGCGGCGACTTCGTGGCCCCGTCCGCGCACGCACGGCAGGACCACGGCGATGGTGGCGGTGGGCAGGCCCGCGGCGAGCAGGCTGCGGATGAGCCCGACCGTTTCGACGTCGTCGGGGGCGTATTCGCGGTATCCGCTGGGTGCGCGGTGGGGGCTGAGGAGCCCCTGTTCTTCGTAGTAGCGCAGGAGGCGGGGGGCGACCCCGCTGCGGCGCGACAGCTCTCCGATGCGCATGCGTCCTCCGACCCTTGATTCTCACACTGATGTGAGACTTTACCGTCGCCGCATGAGACGAACAACCGATGGGCGTGCGGCCCGCGCCACCCGGCGCGAGTGGACCGGACTGGCCCTGCTTCTGCTGCCCACGCTGATGCTGACCAGCGACATCAGCGTGCTGTTCCTGGCCACCCCGCACCTGGCCGCCGACCTGCAACCCAGCGCCACGCAACTCCTGTGGATCAACGACGTCTACGGGTTCCTCATCGCCGGTTTCCTGGTCGCTATGGGGGCGGTGGGCGACCGGATCGGTCGGCGCCGACTGCTGGTGGTGGGCTCTGCGGCCTTCGCCGCGGCCTCGGCCCTGGCGGCCTTCTCCCCCACCGCGGAGTCGCTGATCCTGGCCCGAGCCCTGCTGGGGGTGGCCGGGGCGACCCTGATGCCGTCGGCGCTGGCGTTGATCACCACCATGTTCACCGCCCCCGTCAGCGGGCGAGTGCGATCGCGCTGTGGGTGACGTCCATGTCGGTGGGCATCACCGTGGGGCCGCTGATGGGCGGACTCCTCCTGGAGTTCTTCTGGTGGGGGTCGGTCTTCCTCCTCAACGTGCCGGTGATGGCGGTGGTAGCGGTGCTGGCGCCGTTCCTGCTGCCCGAGCACCGCTCCCCCGGCGCGGGCGTGCCCGACCTGTTCAGTGTGCTGTTGTCCCTGGTCACGGTGCTGGCGCTGGTGTACGGGTTCAAGAACCTGCCCGGTCAGGGGCTGTCCGCCGACGTGGTGGCGGCGCTGGTGGCCGGTGCCCTGGCGGGGTGGGTGTTCGTGCGCAGGCAGCGCTTGCGGGCCCGCCCCCTGCTGGACCTGTCGCTGTTCTCGCTGCCCGCCTTCAGCGGCGCGCTGGTGTTGTTGCTGGTGGGCGCGGTGGCGGTCAACGGCGTGGAGTTCCTCTACCCGCAGTACCTGCAGTTGGTGGAGGGTATGTCGCCGCTGTGGGCGGGTCTGTGGACCATCCCCGGGGCCCTGGCCGTGGTGGTGGGCTCGCTGCTCGCCCCGGTGGCGGCGCGGCGCGTAGGCCCCGGCGTGGTCGTGGGTCTGGGGTCGGTGGTGGCGGCCGCCGGGTTCGCGGCGATGGCGTCGGTGGGCGCGGGAGCGGGCCTGGCGGTACTGGTCGGCGGGCTGGTCGTGGTGCAGCTGGGGGTGGCGCCCCTGCTGGTGTTGGGCACCGACCTGGTGGTGGGGGCGGGCCCCGCCGAACGGGTCGGATCGGCCTCGGCGGTTTCGGAGACCGGTGGGGAGTTGGGGGTGGCCCTGGGGATCGCCGTGGCGGGCAGTGTGAGCGGGGCCGTCTACCAGGCCAGGCTGGACCCGGCGCTGCCCGACGAGGTGCGCGGTACTGCTGCCGAGGGCGCCGCGCAGACGCTGGGCGGTGCGGTGGCGGTGGCAGAGGACCTGCCCGCGGCGGCGGGTGCGGCCCTGCTGGAGGTCGCCCGGCCCGCCTTCACCGACGGTGTGGCGGTGGCCGCGGGGGTGAGTGCGGTCTTGGCGCTGGTGTGCGCGCTGGTGGCACTGCTGTTCCTGCGCTCTGCGGGTGTGCGCACCGAGGAGGGTGCCGAGTCGGGGCGCCACGAGTGAGTGACCACATCACCTTTGAGGGTTTTTTCGCCGGGCTTCCTGTTAGTTGGTGCGTTTTCTGGAAAAAGTCTCACAGGGTAGTGCAGTGACACACTAGAAGGGTGGGTGATCAGGAAGGACATCCGGACCTGGAGGAGGAGTAGTGAACGAGGACGAGGTCGTCCGGTTCGTGGGTGAGCTGGACGATGTGAGCGTGGAGACCGCGAGTGAGGAGAGCGGGGCGCCCGAGGTCGCCTGGGGGGACTCCTTCTTCCTGTACGACCCGGACGGGCGCGCGCGGGAGCGGAGCGGGTTCATGCCCTTCGCGACGGTGGTGGTCACGGACTACCCGGGGTTCGACAGCGACTCCCAGCTGGACCGGGACGGGGTGTTCCGGGTCAACATCGCGGTGGGGCGTGCGCTGTTCGAGGAGTTGGTCGGCCACTCCCCCGCCGCGAACGCCGGGCACCGGAACGCGTTCGACTACGCGGAGCTGGACCGTTTCCTGCCGCACCCGGCCTATGGAACCCAGGGCTGGGTGGCGGTGCTCAACCCGGGGGCCCGGACCGCCGAGCGGGTGCGTGAGCTGCTGGTCCAGGCGCGCGAGCGGGCCGCGGCCCGCTACCGGCCATTGCGCGACGCCTGACCCGGGGCCCTGACCCGGGGCGGTCCTGCGTTCGGGGAGGAAGTAGTCAGGAGGCCTCCGGTGTTGTACCGGGGGCCTCCTGCGACAGGCCCTCACCGTGAAGGTCTGGTGGCGGTGGGGTCTGAGGACGCGTCCGCGTGCTCAGGCGGGGTCTGCTTCAAGGGGGAATGAATGGTCGTGCAGGTCGAAGTATGGTCCGACATCGTGTGCCCGTGGTGCTACATCGGCAAGCGGCGCCTGGAGAAGGCCCTGGCGGGTTTCGAGCGCGCCGACGAGGTCGAGCTCTGCTGGCGCAGCTTCCAGCTCGACCCGGCTTTCCCCAAGGGCGCGCGCGAGCCGGTCTACGACTCCCTGGCCACGAAGACGAACGCCTCGCGTGAGCAGGTGGCACAGATGACCGGCCAGGTCACAGAGTTGGCGGCCCAGGAAGGGTTGGACTATGCGTTCGAGAACGCTGTCATGGTCAACACCTTCGACGCCCACCGGATCACCCACCTGGCCCGGGAGAAGGGACTGGGTGCCCAGGCCCACGAGCGCCTCATGCGCGCCCAACTGGTGGAGTCGCGCGTGTTGAACGACGCGGACACGCTGGTGGAGCTGGCCGCCGACATCGGCCTGGACGCCGACGAGGCCCGCACCGTCGTGGACGGCGAGGCCTACACCCAGCAGGTCAACACCGACATCGCCACCGCCCGGCAGCTGGGCGCGACCGGCGTGCCCTTCTTCGTCCTGGACCGGGCCTTCGGGATCTCCGGAGCCCAACCGGTGGACGTGTTCTCCTCGGCGCTGGAGAAGGCTTTCGCCCAGCGGGCCTGACGGCCGCGCTTTCCCCCGCGCGGGGGATGCGGACCACTCCTGTTGGGGAGGTGGCCGGCCATCCGGCGGCACAGGGTGGGGGTGAAGGTTGGCCCCACACGTGAAGGAAGCCGGTCATGACCACTCCGCCCGCCGCGCACACCCCCGGCCCCCACACGCACCACCCACCCGTGTTCCCCACCTCCCACTGGGCCGCCTTGGCCTGGTCGGCCGCGGCTCTGGGCCTGGCCTTGGGCTGGCTGGCGGGGGTGGTGCCCACGGGGGCCGAGAACGTGGCTCTGGGTTCCCTGCTCGCCGTCGTGGGTCCGGGCGTTTCGATTGCGGTGACCGCCGTCCTCGGAGCGGTCGGGGTGGCCGTCGCCCTGTTGTTGCTGCGGGGTGTTCTGCCCGCTCTGCTGGAGCCGCTGGCCTGGGCACTGGTCGGGGTGCTCCTGCTGGTCTACGTCGAATCCAGCCTGCTGGTGTGGTTGGGCTACACGATGGTCACGCCGGTGCTGATGTGGGTGGAGCCCGCCCTCGGCCCGGAGTACGTGGCCTACACCCTTTCCCCGGAACTGCTCCAGGCCCTGTTCTTCACCCTGGGCGTCGGGCTCTGGGGCTGGGCGGCGCTGATACTGCGCCGCCAGCGGCGCCGGGCGTGTGTGCGGTGCGGTCGCGGCGCCGACTGGAGCACGGGCACCGAACGCGTCCTACGGTGGCGGGCTCTGCGCACGGGCCGGTTCGCGGTCGCGGTCGCTTTCGTCTTGGCCCTGCTCTACCCGGCGCTGCGGGTGCCGTGGCTGTTCGGCTACCCGATGGGGATGGACGAGGAGAGGTTCGCCGAGCTCGCGGCGGACCCGGTCGGGATGGCGATCGGTGTGGGGCTGGGATCGGCCGGCCTGGTGGGCGCGGTGCTGATGCTGGGCCTGGTCCAGGGCTGGGGTGTGCGCCTGCCCTTCTGGATGGTGGGGTTGGCCGGGCGCCGGGTCCCGGTGCCGTTGGCGGTGGTGCCGGCGGTCCTGGTGTCCTTGGCGCTGGTAGGGCTGGGACGCGGCGTGCTCGTGCAGGTGTGGGCCATGGACGAGATCAGTGCAGGTTTGGCCTCGCACCTGGTGGTGTTCGCGACGATGCCCGTGTGGGCGGCGGCCCTGGCGGTGGCCACGGCCGCCTACGCCCTGCGGCGCCGCGCCGAGTGCGGGGTGTGTGAGCGTGGTCTGCCCGAGGCGTGGCCGGTGGCGGCCGTGGAGTCGGCGGGCCACGGACACCGGGACTGAGGGCGAACCGTGGCACCGGCGCTGAGGACGGGCCGGGAGCCCCACACGGCGGTGCCCCGCTCCCCAGAAGGGGGCGGGGCACCGCCGTGTGCGTGTGGTCACCCTGTCGCCGGCCGGTGACCGGGGCCGGTTACTGGATCGGGACTCCTGGGATCTCTCCGAAGGCGCCCGCGTACAGGGTCATCTCCTCGATCTCGGGAGCGGGTGCGGGGAAGACCGACAGGGCCAGGTACTCCTCGCCCGGAACCAGGGTGTGGATCTCGTCGGCGAAGTCCTCGTACTCTTCCTCGAAGCCGCGGATCCGGATGACGTAGCGCAGCAGACCGCTGTCGGGCTCTTCCAGGCGGAAGCCGCCCATGCTGCCCTCGGTGTACTGCTCGGGGCTGCCGGGCAGGGCAGCCTCGTCACCGTCCAGGTCCGCCTCCAGGTCGGACAGGGTGGGGTTCTGGAAGCCCACCATCTGGAACAGGTAGGCGCCGTCGCGCACCAGCGGGTACACGTTCAGGTCGATGTCGTCGTGGGTGGCGGTGGTGAAGACGTCCATGTCGTCGAAGTCGAAGTACTCGGCCGGGTCCTCGACGTGGCGCTTGGCGGCCTCCAGGCCGGTCTCGCCCTCGTCGGAGTCGGTCTCGGCCATGGGGACCTCGTAGGAGAACTCCACGCGGCGGTTGCGGGCGCGGGCCTCCTCGTCGTCGTCCTCGCCTTCCTCCGCGACCAGTTCGGTGCTGCCGCGTCCTTCGGTGACCAGGTTGACGTCCGAGCCCAGCTCCTCCTCGAGGAGTTCGGCCGCGGCCTCGGCGCGCTCCTCGGACAGGTCCTGGTTGTAGTCGTCGGAGCCCTCGCCGTCGGTGTGGCCGATGACGGTGATCTCGATGTCCTCGCCGAGGTTCTCGCGCAGTGACTGCGCGGTCTCCTGGATGGTCTCGGCGGCCTCGGCGGTGGGTTCGGCCTCGTCGAACTCGAACATGTTGTCCGCGTGCAGGGCGATGATCTCCTCGTCGCCCGCGCGGGTGGTGGAGGCGGTGGGGCTGTCGACGAAGCTCTCCATCGAGTGCACGTACTCGTCGGTCTCCAGCCCGGGCGGGGGCGGATCCTCCGGGTACCAGATCTCGTCGGGCAGCTCTTCCTGGGCCCAGGTCTCGGGGTCGATGTAGTCGTAGGCGTTGGGTTCGGGGATCTCGGTGAACTCGTCGACGTATTCCATCGGCACGCTGGGCACGTGGCCGATCCCGCGACCGGTGAAGGTCAGCTTGTCCACGTCCTCGGATGGGGCGGGGAAGTAGTTGCGGTAGGTGGTGGCCAGGCCTTCGTGGGTGGGCATGTAGGGGTCGCCCTCGTTGAAGTAGGTGCCGTAGGCGACCTCTTCGTGATCCTCGTGTTCCATGGCGCGCAGGATTTCGCCGGAGATGGGGTCGATCATGCGGATCGGGGCGGTGGCCATGGTGACCTCGCCCGGCATGTCCTCGAGGACGTTGTGGGTGTACTCCAGCATCACGTACTCGCCGTCGTACTCCAGCGCCTCGATGGAGACCTCGAAGGCGACGTCGTTGCCGTCCTCCACGAACATGCGGCTCTGGCGGAGGAAGGGAAGCTCTTGCTCGACGGCCTCCACTTCGTCGGCCTCTTCGGGGGCGTCATCGTCGTCGCCGGAGGTCAGGTCGCGGATGAGGCCGCAGGAGCTGAGGGCCAGGCTCAGCGCGACGGCCAGACTGGCCGCGCCTAGGACTCGTTTGGACATGGTCGGGGGACTCCCTTGAGGTGGTGCCTACTGTGCCCTGTGGGGCGCCGGAATCGATCGTCTCCTGCGTCAGACGCAGGGCGAGGCCCGCTGGTTCAGCGAGTTTACCCACCGTTGACCTGGAAGCTCGAGGCACGTGACCGCGAGGAAGGGGCTCACTACTAGGGGTCGAGTCTTGGGAATGCGCCCTTGTGCGATCGGGGGCGGGCTGCGGTGCCGGATGTGTGGATCGGCGAAGCCGTGGCGCGCAGGGGCCGCGGGGTGCTTCGATAGGGAGACAAAGAGGGACAACGTGCCCCAAGGGTGGCACGGCCGACGGAGGGCTGGGCGCGTGGGCATGATGCAGATGGTGTTCGGGGTCGTTCCGATCCTCGCGGCGGTGCTCAGCGGCCTGTTCGCGGGGTTGTTCCTTACCTTTTCGATGGCGGTGATGCCCGGCCTGGCCCGCACCGGCGACCGGGTGATGGTCGAGGCCATGCAGGCGATGAACAGCGCCATCCTGAGCCCGCTGTTCGCGCTGGTGTTCGTGGGCGCCCCGGTGATGGTGCTGGGATCGACGGTGCTGTTCTACGCCTCGGGTGCCCACGCCTCGGCGGTCTGGGCCGGTGCGGCGCTGGTGCTGCTCATGGTGGCCGTGGTGGTGACCTTCACGGTGAACGTGCCGCGCAACAACGCCCTGGAGGCGGCCGGGCCCGCTGCCCGGGTCAAGGATCCGGCGGCGGTGCGCGCCGCCTTCGAACCGGTGTGGGTGCGGTGGAACCACCTGCGCACGGTGGCCTCGGCGGCGGGGTTGGTCTGCATGGTGACGGCCCTGGCTTGAACGGTCACGGCACCGGGGATGCTTGAGCACGGTCTCAGAACGGGCTCAAGCGGGTTCAGGGTGGGCTCAGCCCACCCGCGCCGCATCAGGCCCCTCCCCCATCCCCGCCAGCAGGGCGTTGACATCGCGCACGCAGCCCCCGCAGCCGGTCGTGGCGCGGGTGCGTTCGGCGATGCTCTCGCGCGAGCGGGCCCCGTCCAGCCAGGCCTGCTCGATGTCGTCACGGCTCACCGCGTTGCAGCGACACACCAGGGCCGAGGCGGCGGGCCCGGCATCCTCGCCCGGGTCAGCGACCGGTAGCCCTTGGAGCAGGGCCAGGCGGTCGGCGGGTACCGGGGCGCCGCTCTCGTGCAGCTGGGACAGGGTGGCCGCGGCCTCGGGGAACCCGAGCAGGACCGCGCCGACCACCCGGTCCCGGTCCACGGCCAGCTTGCCGTAGCGGCGCCCGTGCGGATCGCTGACCGTGACCGTCTGCACCTGCGGCCCCAACTCGTCCTCCTGTACGAGACCGAACGCGGTGAGCTCGATGCCCTGGGCCTTGAGCCGGGTGAGCGCACGCGCCCCGCTGTAGCGGGCCTGGGGCGCGCTCCCTGTCAGGCGCCGGGCCAGCACCGCGGCCTGCTCCCAACCAGGCTGGACCAGACCCGCCCCGCCCCCGGGATGCTGGGCGCAGTCGCCCAGGGCGTGCACGCGCGCCCGGGAGGTCGCCAAGGAGTCATCCACCACGATGCCGTGCTCGACGTCGATCCCGGCGCCGGAGGCCAGCTCGGTGTTGCCGCGCACCCCCGCGGTGACCACCAGGGCATCGCCGGGCAGGACCCGGCCGTCGTCCAGTTCCAGTCCGGTTCCCGGGATCCATCGGGAGGCCACCCGCCAGGAGTGCACGCTCACCCCCAGGTCCTCGTAGCACTGGGCCAGTACGCGGGCGGCCGGTTGGTCGATCTGGCGGCGCATGATCCACGGGGAGGACTCCACGACGCTGACGCGGGCACCGCGTCCGGCCAGTCCTCGGGCGGCCTCCAACCCCAGGACGCCGCCACCCAGCACCACCACGGGGGCTCCGGGGCGGACCATGGCGAGCAGGCGTTCGCAGTCGGCGAGGTCGCGCAGCGCGGTCACGCCCTCGCCGGGCCGGCCGTCGGTTGCGGCGAGCCCGGTCACCGGAGGGAAGGCTGCGCGGGCGCCGGTGGCCAGGACCAGCTCGTCGTAGGTCAGGTGGGTGCCCTCGTCCAGGTCCACGCGGCGGGCGGCGGGGTCCAGTGCGGTGGCCGACACCCCGGTGCGCACGGTCACGCCGGGGGTGTCGGGGACCGGGAGGCGGATCTGCTCGGGGGTGTGCTCGCCCGCGACCACACTCGAGAGCAGCACCCGGTTGTAGGCGGGGTGGTGTTCGGCCCCCACCACGGTGACGTGGACGCGGGTGCCTTCGGGGTCCAGGCGGGCGACCTCCTCGGTGAAGCGGGCGCCGACCATGCCGTTGCCTACGACCACGATGTGGCGCGGTGCCGCACTGTGCGCGGTGCTCAACTACTGCCTCCTGGTGGTGGTGTGTTCCCGGGCGGCCTCGGCCGGGTGGTGCGGGCGTTGTTAGGCGGGGCGTTCAGTGCCGGGGTCGGCTTCCAGGCGCACGGCGCTGACCTTGAACTCGGGCATGCGGCTGGTGGGGTCCAGGGCCGCGTGCGTGAGGTTGTTGGCGGCCTGGGTGCCCGCGTAGTGGAAGGGCACGAACACCGTGTCCAGCCGGGCGGTGGCATCCAGGCGCACCCGGGCGCTGACGCTGCCCCGGCGGGAGGTGAGCAGGGCGCGCCCGCCCGAGCACAGGCCAGCGCGGGCGGCGGTGTCGGGGTGCACTTCTACGTAGACCTCGGGTTCGGCGGCGCCGAGTTCGGGCACCCGCCGGGTCTGGGCGCCGGACTGGTAGTGGCCCATGAGCCGCCCGGTGGTGGCGATGAGCGGGTATTCGGGGTCGCTCTCCTCGGCCGGGGGCCGGTGGTAGACGGGGGTGAAGCGGGCGCGCCCGTCGGGGTGGGCGAAGGATTCCAGGAACAGGCGAGGTGTGGGTGGGCCGTGGGGGCGGACCGGCCAGTGCAGGGCCTCCCCGTCCTCCAGCCGTTGGCGGGTGATGCCGGAGTAGTCGGCCGCTCCCCCGGCGGAGGCGGCGCCCAGTTCGGCCAGGACGGTGTCGGGGTCGGTGGGGAAGCGTTCGGCGGGCTGGCCCAGGCGTGCGGACAGGGCGGAGAGCACCTGAAGGTCGGTGCGTACCCCGGGCGGAGGCGCTGTCGCGCGCTGCCGGCGCAGGACGCGCCCTTCCAGGTTGGTCATGGTGCCCGACTCCTCGGCCCACTGGGCCACGGGCAGGACCACGTCGGCCATGGCCGCGGTTTCGGACAGGACGAAGTCGGCGGCCACCAGCAGGTCCAGGGAGGCCATGCGGGCGCGCACGCGTTGGGCCTCGGGTGCGGAGACCGCCGGGTTGGAGCCGAACAGCAGCATGGCGCGCGGCCCGCCGGGGGTGCCCAGGGCGTCGAGTAGTTCGAAGGCGCTGCGGCCGGGACCGGGCAGGGAGTCGGGGTGCACGCCCCACACCCGGGCTACGTGTTCCCGTGCGGCGGGGTCGTCGATCCTGCGGTAGCCGGGTAGTTGGTCGGCTTTCTGGCCGTGTTCGCGTCCGCCTTGGCCGTTGCCTTGGCCGGTGATGCAGCCGTACCCGGACCCCTGGCGGCCGGGCAGGCCCAGTGCCAGGGCCAGGTTGATCCACGCGGAGACGGTGTCGGTGCCCTTGCTGTGCTGTTCGGTACCGCGCCCGGTCAGGACGTAGGCCGAACGGTCGCGGGCGGCGCGGCCGAGTAGGTCGGCGGCGGCGCGGACCCGGGCGGCGGGTACCCCGGTGGTGAGTTCGGCGTGTTCGGGCCACCAGGCGGTGGCGTGTTCCCAGGCGTGTTCGAACCCGGTGGTGCGGGCGTCGATGTAGTCCTCGTCCACCCACCCTTGGGCGCGGGCGGCGTGCAGCAGGCTCAGGGCCAGGGCGAGGTCGGTGCCCGGGCGCGGGGCCAGGTGCATGCCGCCGTTGTCGAGTGCGACCTGGGCGGTGGCGGTGCGGCGGGGGTCGATGACGATGAGGGCGGGTGCGGACAGGTGGCCCATCATCGGGGGCATGGTCTCGGCGGGGTTGGCTCCGGCGAGCAGGACCACCTCGGCGGTGGCGATGTCGGTGAGGGGGAAGGGCATGCCCCGGTCCAGTCCGAAGGCGCGCATGCTCCCGGCGGCCGCTGAGGACATGCAGAAGCGGCCGTTGTAGTCGATCTGTGAGGTGCCCAGGGCCAGGCGGGCGAATTTTCCCAGGGTGTAGGACTTCTCGTTGGTCAGGCCGCCGCTGCCGAAGACCGCGACTGTGTCGGGTCCGGACTCGGCGCGCAGGGCCAGCAGGCGTTGGGCGATGTGGTCCAGGGCGGTGTCCCAGTCGACCTCGGTCAGGGGTGAGGTGCGGTCCTTGCGCAGTAGGGGGCGGGTGAGGCGGTCGGGCAGGGTGAGGACCTCCGTGGCGGTCCAGCCCTTGCGGCACAGTCCGCCGCGGTTGGTGGGGAAGTCGGCCGGGCGGGCTGCTAGGCGTCCGTCGGGTGTGGTGTCCAGGTGCATGGCGCACTGCAGCGCGCAGTAGGGGCAGTGGGTTCGGGTGGTGCCTGCGGAGTTCTCGGCTGCGGAGTTCTGGGCCGGGGTGTTGTGGGGTGTGGGGGTCGGCGCGTTCATCGGCTGGCCGTTTCGGCCGGGGCCGGTGCGGGCGCGGTGGTGATGGGGTTGGTGGTGGCGGGTCGGCGCAGGTACACCAGGTAGGTGATGGCCGCGCAGGCCAGGTAGAAGGCGCCGAAGGCGGCGAAGGCGGGCGCGGTGGAGCCGGTGGCGGCGAAGGACTCGCGGAAGGTGACGTTGATGGCCACGCCGCCCAGCGCGCCGACGGCGCCGATCAGGCCGAGCATGGAGGAGGCGGTGCGCTTGGTGCGGGCCAGGGCGTCTTCTCGGGGCTCGCCGGCGGCAATGGCGTTCTGGGCCTTGGCGGCGTAGATGGAGGGGATCATCTTGTAGGTGGAACCGTTGCCCAGGCCGGTGAGGACGAACATCACCGCGAAGGCGCCGATGAACAGCCCCAGGTGGGCGGTTTGCACGGCCAGGACGAGGACGGCGGCGCAGGCGGCCATGGTCAGGAACACCCACAGGGTGACGCTGGCCCCGCCCAGGGAGTCGGCCATGCGCCCGCCGACCGGGCGGATGAGGGAGCCGATGACCGGGCCCAGGACGGCGATGGCGGCGGACTGGACGGGTGCCAGGCCGAACTGGGACTGCAGGAGCAGTCCGAAGGCGAAGCCGGTGCCGATGAAGGAGCCGAAGGTGCCGATGTAGAGCAGCGACATGATCCAGAAGTGGCGGTCCGTGGTGGCCGAGAGCTGTGCGGGGATGTCGCTGCGCACGCCGGCCAGGTTGTTCATCGAGCGGTAGGCCCACCAGGTGGCGAGCAGGATCAGGGGTGCGTAGAAGAGCGGGACCAGGTGGCCCGAGGCGGTGGTGAATAGGGCGATGACGGCCAGGCCCACCAGCTGGACGGTGGCCACGCCGATGTTGCCGCCGCCCGCGTTCAGTCCCAGGGCCCACCCCTTCTCCTTCTCGGGGAAGTAGGAGTTGATGTTGGCCATGGAGGAGGAGAAGTTGCCGCCGCCCAGTCCCGCGGTGGCGGCCAGGACGAGCATGAGCCAGAACGGGGTCTCGGGGTTCTGGACGAGGAAGAACGCGGCTGCTGTGGGGACGATGAGCAGCGCCGTGGAGATGATCGTCCAGTTGCGGCCGCCGAAGAGCGGGACCGCCAGGGTGTAGGGCACCCGCAGTACGGCCCCGACCAGGGTGACCACTGACAGCAGGAGGAACTTCTGCTCGGGGGTGGTGGTGAAGCCGTGCTCGGGGATCATGAACAGCACGAGCACCGACCAGATGCTCCACACGGAGAAGCCGATGTGTTCGGAGGCGATGGAGGCCCACAGGTTGCGGCGGGCGACGGGGCGTCCGGTGCTGTTCCAGAACGCGCGGTCCTCGGGGTCCCAACGGGTGATCCAGCTCGGTCCGGTGCGTGGCGCGCGTGGTCCGGTCTCGGGTGTCACGACCAGGCCTTCCTGCTCGAGGGCTGCTGACAGGACCGAACGTAGGCAGGGGGGATTGCCTGGATGTGTCGCGTCGTAACACACGGGAAACAGTGGTCTCACCCGGGAACTCGTCAGGCGGTGAGGTGCCCGCGCGGGTGGCGAACCTGCGCACTGGTGGCCCGAGCCCGCACCAAAGGTCCGTGCCAGAGAGGGGGACAGGATCCTCGCGTTGTGGCACGGTGGCAGGGTGCACCCCCTCGTGGAAGTCCTGGACCCCACTGCTCCCCCGGACCTGGACGCCTGGACCGCGGTCCACACAGCCGGACAGAGTGAGCTGTCGGGCAGCGCACCCGTGCCCGAGGAGCTGGCCGCGCGGATCCGCGCCGGGCGCGCCGGCGAGGCCTGGCGCTGGTCTGCGCGGCTGGCCCCGAAAACCCCGGTCCAGGGTGTGGCCGAGCTGCGTCGCCAACCCCACGACGCGCGCATCGGGTTTCTGCGCCTGTTCGTGGCCGAACCCGCCCGGTACAAGGGCATGGGCCGGGGGTTGCGCGAGGCCGCTGTGGCCCAGGCCCGGTCTGTGGGGATGGAGCGTTTGCAGAGCACCGTGGTGGCGGGCCCGCCCGGTGAGCCCTTCGCGCGCACCAGCCCTTATCTGCGTACGATCTTGCGCTTGGAATTGCAGAAGCAGTACTTGGACGAGGCGACGCTGCGGCGCTGCTGGGGCCTGGCCGCCACACCCAAGCGCGGCTACCGGCTCACCCACTGGCAGGGCGCGGCCCCCGAGGACCTGGTCGCTTCCTTCGGGCAGGTGATGGTGCACCTGCTGGACGCGCCCGGGGCCGAGCACCAAAGAGGCGCTCGTGCGTGGGACCACGCGCAGGTACGCGAGTGGGAGCGCGGCATCACCGAGGACGGTTCCCGCCTGGTGGTGGGCGCGGCCCTGGACCGCGCCTCCGACCGGGTGGTGGTCCGGTCGCCAGCCAGCACGACACCGCGGTGATGCCCGCGCACCGGCGCAAGGGTCTGGCCAGCCGGGTCAAGGCGACCCAGGCGCTGCGGGTGCACGACCTGTTTCCGCACGTGGAGGCGGTGGCCGTGACGATCAACCCGGAGAACCGGGCGATGCTGGCGGTCAACCACTCCCTGCTGTACCAGCGGGTCAGCGAGCGGCTGCTGGTGGAGGAGGAGCTGCGGGTCTAGTCTGCGCGCTTCTTGGACTGGTAGGCGCCGAAGGCCAGACCGGCGACGATCCCGAGCGCGATGCCCAGGGCGAGGCTGTCGAAGACGAGCCCGAAGACCACACCCATGACCAGCCCGATGACCAGGCTCGTGCTCTGGCGGTTGAACGTGCTCATGCGGGGTCTCCCTCCGAGGGCTTGCCTGTCCCTTATGTGACGCATCGGGGGTTTTGCGGCTTCCCGTGAAGCTTTGGGGCTTTCAGGTGAGGGGCTCGGTGGCGTGTTTGCGGGCGCTGTCGTAGATGATCTGGCTGCGGAACGAGGCCACCTCACGGCGTTCGGTGAGGCGGTCGATGAGGAAACTGTGCAGGGCGTCCAGGTCGGGGACGGACACGTGCACCAGGAAGTCCTGCTCCCCGGCCACGACGTAGACCGCGTGGACCTCGGCCAGGGCGAACATCGCCGCCTTGAACCCCTCGATGGCGCGTCGGCTGGGCGGGCGCAGCTCCACCGACACGAACGCCTCCACCTTCCGGTTGAGCGCGCCCGGGTCGATGTCGGCGTGGTAGCCGCGGATCACCCCGCGCCGGTGCAGCAACCGGACCCGCTCCAGACAGGTGGAGGGGGCCACACCGAGTTTGTGGGCCAGTGCCCGGTTGGTCTGCCGTGCATCCTGCTGGAGTTCCCGCACGATCGCCGCATCAAGTTCGTCCATGCGCACCAGCCTAGTTCTGCTGCCGAATAGTGTTCGGCATCCCCGCCAGTGGACGGCTCCTCTCGCTAGTTTCTCCGGTGTCCACACGACAGATGAACGGGGAGTAGTTCATGAGTATGTCCACCAAGCTGGTCGTCGTCCTGCGCTCGGACCTGGGGTCGGCCGTGGCCGCCAACGCCGGCGCGGTACTCGGGCTGGCGCTCGGGGCACGGTTGGAGAACTCGCTGGCCGCCGACGGCAAGGACGGCGGCGGCAACGTCCACGCCGGGATCAACCCGCACCCGGTGCCGACCCTGGCCGCCTCGGACCGGGAGCTGCGCCAGATCAAGGCCCGCGCGGACGAACGGGAGTTGACTGTCGTGGGCTTCAACGAGGTGGCCCGCCGCTCGCGCACCTACGCGGAGTACCTGGACGCGCTCGCGGTCACGAACCCCGAGGAGCTGGACTACGTGGGTCTGGCGGTGTTCGGGCCCAAGCGCGACTTGACTTCCCCCCTCTCCTGAAGTGAGAGGGATTCCGACCAAACCCGAAGGGTCTGGTGGCGCTGTCCGCCTCGCGGCGGCAGCAGGTTCCTGCTTCGCAGACATGGCAACCCAGAGGTCTCCGCAGGCTGACACGGTT
>NZ_BAAHAR010000060.1:39441-40136 GCF_054777395.1 Nocardiopsis oceani | reverse complement strand
AGGCTGATCACATCGTGGAGTTCTGGCAGGGCGGCACCACCAGCGCCACCAATATCCAGCCGCTGTGCGCGACCCATAACCAGATCAAGCACCGGTGGTCGGTACGCCAGGACCGCCGCATGTGGTCCGGGCGCAACCGGGGCCGCACCGGAAACCAGGAGGGGGACCCGGATGGGGATCCAGCCCCACACCCGAACCCGTAACCAGCCACCCCTCATCACCCCAAGCCCCCCGCTTCCGCTGGGTCTCTACCCCCGCATGGACAGGACCCGACCCGACCCCGACCCTCCCGGCCCCAGGCACCAGCCCCCACTCGCCGGCCGAGGTTCGCCACACACCATGACCAGCCGCGACACCCCCAGGCGTCAACGCTCCGGCGCAGGGGCAGGAATCGGCCCCCAGGCCGACCGGGGTTCGCCGCACACATTGACCGGCCGCGACACCCGACCCGTTGCGCTCCGGCGGAGTGGCGATTGACGGCCGCCAGGCCGTGCCGTTGGGGTCCGGCCGAAGGCCGGGGTGTTCGCCTCCCCGACCACACGTCCCCCGTTTCCTGCTAGCCGCCAACCCGCCGTCGTAGCGAAGCGGGTCAAGGTGGAGCGCCAATGATGCGCGAAGCGCTCGATGGCGACGACCTTGACGCGCGCAGCGGAGACGGCCACCATCAAGCGGCAGGAAACGGGGAAACCTGCACT
>NZ_BAAHAR010000060.1:0-39343 GCF_054777395.1 Nocardiopsis oceani | reverse complement strand
CTTACAGGAGTCCCGCACTTACAGGAGTCCCGCACTTACAGGAGTCCCGCACTTACAGGAGTCCCGCACTTACAGGAGTCCCGCACTTACAGGAGTCCCGCACTTACAGGAGTCCCGCACTTACAGGAGTCCCGCACTTACAGGACCCCAGCACCTACAGGACCCCCGCACCCGTAGTTGCAGCCGATCCGGCGTCTGTACTCGAGTTTGAGGTCCCGGGACAGGGTGGAGAGGGCGGGTGCGCTGATGCACTGACACGCGCCCGTCCTCCATCTGGTGGTGCCGATCTAGCCGCGGGCGGCTTCCCAGCGGTTGCGGAGGTCCTTCTGACCGGTCTCGGTGAGGGTGCCAAAGACGTTCAGGCGGGCCATCCCGCCGTCGGGGAAGACGTCGGTGCGCACGTGCGTCACGGTGACCGGACGGTCCAGGACGAAGCGGTGAGCGCTGTCCGGCTGGAGAGCCGTGCGGCCCACGATCTCGAACCACTCGTCCGGGTTCTGCGAGACCGCGTCGCAGCCCAGGATCGTCACCCAGCCCGCGGAGTTGCCCTTGAGGTAGGCGGTGTCCAGCTCGATGGCGCGCACCGAGGCCTGGGCGGTGAGCCGGAAGCGCACCCAGTCGTTGCCGGTGTCGCGACGGCGGCGGTTCTCCCATCCGTCGTCCATCTTGTGCGAGCGGCCCGGCAGGATGATGTTTTCCGGCGAGGAGTAGAAGCGGTCCGAGGCGTCCTCGACCATGCCGCCGTTGACCAGGGCGGCGACGTCGAAGCCGCCGAGAGCGGCCAGCCAGGCCGGGTCGGCGACGTGCTCGCCGTACACGCGCAGCCGTGCGACACCGCCGTCGGGGAACTGCTTGAGGCGAAGGTGGGTCCACCTGCGCCGGAGGTCCACCTTGAAGCCGTTCTCGGCGTGCCCGTACACGGGGGTGCGCGCGACGATCTCCGTCCACTCAGCGGCGAGGAGCTCGTCGGTGGTGGGCGTACCCTCCACGTGCGCGGCCTCGACACTGATCTCGGTGGGGTGATTGCCGCGGAAGTGCGCGGTGTCCACGACCAGCCCGCGGATGACCCCGGGCAGGGCGAGGCGCACCAGCGCCCAGTCGTGGTCCTCGGCGGTGGGGTGCGGCTGGTCGGCGCTCACACCGCGGCGGCGACGGGTTTCCCAGCCGTCCATGACCTTGCCCTTGTGCCCGAAGTGGTGCGGGTCGAACACCGCGGGCTCGGTCCGGAGCAGGTTCTCGCGATGGGCGAAGAACTCGTCGTTTGCGGCCACGACGCCGGCGCCCAAACGGCGGTCGGCGAGGTCGACGAGGCCGGAGAAGTCCAGCTCGGTCTTCCGGAAGTCGCCGTAGGGGTCGCCGCCCGGGTACGGCTGGGCGTTGTAGTCACGGGGGTCGAAGGGCTGGGCCTGGCTCACGTTTCTCCTGTCACTGTCTCGGGTGGGACCTTTCCAGCGTCGCAGGAGAAACCGATTACTTCCAGCGAAAGTTTTTGATCAGTATGTTCACTTAATCTGAACATTGGTTGTGGCGAGGTCTGCGGCGGTCTCCGCCAGTGCCCGGAGTGCGACGGCGATCTGCGGCCGTTCACCCGCACCCGAACGCACGGCCGTGACCACGTGGCGGCGCGGCTGGTCCGCGTGCGGGGTGCGTAGCGCGACCCCGGGGGCGTCGTTGGTGGCGGCCAGCCGCGGGATCAGCGCCACGCCCATCCCCGCGGCCACCATGTCGAGGATGGCCCGCCAGTCGGAGGCCACGTGGGCTTGTTCCGGAACGAAGCCCGCTTGGGCGCAGGTCGCGATGGTGATGTCCCGCCACGGCCCGGAGGCCCCGTAGATCCATGGCTCCTCGGCCAGGTCGCGCAGCCGCAACGCCGGTGCGGTGGCCAGTCGGTGCTGGGTCGGCAGGGCCACGTCCAGCGGGTCGGTGAGGAGCTCCGAGCGGTCGTAGCGGCCGTCGTGCCCGGTCGGGGCCTGCGCGGCCAGGGACAGACCGATGTCGATCTCGCCCGCGGCGAGCAGCTCGTACACCTCGGCCGCCTCGGCCTGGTGCACGCGGGTCCGCAGGCCGGGGTGGGCCCGGCGCAGGGCGTTCAGTGCGGGGACCACGAGGCTCGGGATGGCGGTGGCGAAGGTGCCGACGCGGACGCGTCCGGCCTCACCGCGCACGAACCCGTCCAGCTCGCCCTCGGCCCGCTCCAGCTGGGCCAGCACGATGTCGGTGTGCCGAAGCAGCACGTGTGCGGCGTCGGTGAGACGCACCCGGCGGCCGTGCGCCTCCAACAGGTCCACCCCCACTTGGTGGGAGAGGGATGAGAGCTGTTGGGAGACGGAGGAGGGCGTCATCGAGAGCGCCTCGGCCGTGGCCCTGACGGTTCCGAGCTCCTCGAGTGTGCGGAGCACGCGCAGCTTGCGCAGATCCCATTCGGTCACCTTCACAGGCATACCATTCGCCTCTGCTTAACAACAGCGGGGCGGGCGCACGGTCCTCGTGCGCCCGCCCCGGGGGAGCTCCGGATTCAGGGGGTGCTCCGGATCAGGGGATAGGGACCAGGGAGGGGGTCAGGTCCGCTCGGCGCGGTCGGCGTCCTCCTCGCCCCGGTAGGCAGCGCCCGCCTGGTCCGTGTACTTGGCCTCGCCCGGACCGGCGGACTCGATGTCCTCGCTGTCGATCTCGGCGGGGGAGTCCGCCGGACCGCGGCCGATCACGTTGAAGCAGATGTTCAGCAGGATCGAGACGACGGCCGCACCGATGATGCCCGAGTGGGCCACCAGCTCGACCGACTCCGGAAGGAAGGCGTAGAAGGTCGGGTAGGCCAGCGGGACGACCGCCACACCGATGGAGGTGGCCACCAGCACCAGGTTGAGGTTGTTGGTGAAGTCCACCTTGGTCAGGGTCTTGATCCCGCTCGCCGCCACGGTGCCGAACAGGACCAGGCCCGCGCCGCCCAGGACGGGGGTGGGGATGGCCGCCATGACACCGCCCAGCACCGGGAACATGCCCAGCGCCAGGAGGATGCCCGCGCCCGTGGCCACCACGTACCGGCTGCGGATACCGGTCAGGGCAAGCAGGCCGATGTTCTGCGCGAAGGAGCTGGTGGGGGTGGCGGAGAAGATCGGGCCGATGATGGAGCCGCTCACGTCGGCGCGCAGACCGGCGGAGATGCGCTTGGCGTCCACCTTGGAGCCGGTGATCTCGCCGACCGCGATGATGTGCGAGGCGCCTTCGGTCAGCACCACGAGCATGATGATGCACATGGTGACGATCGCGGCGATCTCGAACTGCGGCGCACCGAAGTAGAACACCGACGTGGGGTTGAAGACCAGGTCCGCCTCGCCGACCCGGCTGAAGTCGGCCATGCCGAACGGGATCGCGGCGAGCGTGCCCACGACCAGGCCCAGGAG
The DNA here is from genome assembly GCF_054777395.1 of Nocardiopsis oceani. Lineage (NCBI taxonomy): Bacteria > Bacillati > Actinomycetota > Actinomycetes > Streptosporangiales > Nocardiopsidaceae > Nocardiopsis > Nocardiopsis oceani. Next base: position 35,942 of record NZ_BAAHAR010000060.1, on the reverse strand, counting down.
GATGGACAGTCGGCCCCAGATGCCGGGGAAGACCCGGGAACCGACGAGGATGACCGCGAGGGTCAGCCCGGCCAGGGCGAGGTTGCCCATGGGTGCGGCCGGGACCGTGGAACCGTCGTCGAGGACGGTGGTGGCGTCGTCCATGATCCAGCGGGCGGCCACCGGCATCAGGCTGACGCCGATGACGGTGATGATCGTGCCCGTGACGATCGGCGGGAAGAAGCGGATGAGCTGCCCGAAGAACGGGGTCAGGGCGAGGGCGAAGACACCTGCGGCGATGGACGCGCCGAAGGCGACGGGCAGGTTCTCGCCGTCCTGGCCGGCGGCCAGGGTGGCGATGGCGCTGACGGGGACGAAGGAACACGCAACGACGATCGGCATTTGGGCACCGACCCGTCGGTGCCCCATCGTCTGGAGGAGCGTGGCGATACCCGCCACCAGGAGCGCGCCGCTGACGAGGATTCCCATGGCGGCGGGGTCGTTCGCGAGCCCAGCGGCGGCGCCGATGACGAGGGCCGGTGCCACCGCACCGGCGTACATGGTGAGGATGTGCTGGAGCCCGTACACGAGGAGCAGCCGTGCCGGCAGCTTCTCGTCTTCGGGGCGTACGGGGGTCGTGGCGTTTGTTGTGGCCGAGTCCTTCGCGGACGGACTGTTCGACATGGCCAGTTTCCAGCCTTTGCGATGTGGGGTCACCGGGAAGAGGTGACCGGCTGTCTCGGACGTGCGTCCGGTGTTGTCGCGCCGACCCCCGGCTGCCCCTGTTTTCGGACATGGCGAAGGTCGGTGTGGCCCACCTGTGGTGGGCAGACGAGGCTGCCTCGGGTGTTCGGACCCGTGCTGTGGGGGAGTCCGGGGCCCGGCCGCACGCGCGGGCCCCGGCGTTCAGAGGGCTCCGAAGAGCACCGGGGGAGGTCTCACGGCCACCGCCCGGCGGGGGTGGAGACAGGCGTTAGAGGAAGCCCGGGACGGTCTTCCAGGCGTCGCCCGCGCTGGGGGCGTCGTCCCGTTCGACGGTGGCCTCGATCTTGCCGTAGGGCCGGTCCGCGGCGAAGAAGACCTCGTTGGGGTTGTCCAGGCCGAACGGGGAGAGGTCCACCAGGAAGTGGTGGTTGTTCGGCATGGAGAAGCGGATCTCCGCGATCTCCGGGTGCGCCTCCAGGACGGCCTTGCCCATCGCGTAGAGCGTCTGCTGCAGGGCGAGGCTGTGCGTCTCGGCGAAGGCCTCCAGGCACAGGGCGCGGACCGAGGCGTAGACCTTGTCGAAGTCGTGCTCGTTGCCGACGTAGCGCCAGCGGGCGGAGACGTCGGTGGCGAGGATCCGGTCGGTGACCTCGGGCAGGGTGGTGTACCGGGTCTTCGGGTAGCCGTGGAACTCCGAACCGGTGGACTTGAGGACGGTGAGGCCCTCGAAGCCGGAGACCACCCACTCCTTGTCGCCGTCCTTGTTGACGACGGTGGTGCGGGTCTCAGCGCCGCGGCGCGAGAAGGCGTGGTCGTGCGGGCCCTTTTCGGTGGCGATCCGGTCCCAGGAGTACTCCTCGATCTCCTGGCGGGCGCCGTGCACGTACTCGTGCTCGTCCACGAAGTGCCGGGCCAGGCGCAGGGCGAAGTCCTCGATCGCGCCGACGCCGCCCCACTCGCGGGCCTTGGCGTAGACGGTGTTCTTCTGCGTGTCCGTCGGCAGACACTTGGCGTTGTCTCCGACCGTGTGGACTTCCTCCAAGTCGCCGCGGAGCTGGGAGGTGACGTTGACGTCCTTGATCTGGTGGACGTCGGTGTCGCGCTGGACGTGGACGAGGCGGACCTCCGCCTTGCCGTACTGGTTGTCTCCGAGTCTGATGCCCATCAGGGTGAACTCCATCCGTATGGATTCGGTTTCATCGCTTGCGCCGCGCGCTGAACTCGCGCCGGTGCGCTGTGCGTATGAGGGAGGACCGCTGTGGTCGTGCGGAAGGACCTGTCACGCACTCGAAGAGGGTGGGGTGTTACGGCGGGGGTGGGGCCAGGCTGCTCTCCTTCGTTGGTCGGACCGGGGTGGGGAAGCCTCGTGCTCCTCCGGCGCCGCTCAGTGCTGGGCGCGGTACTGAGGGCTGGGGTTACGAGCCCCGGTAGGTCGAGTAGGCGAACGGGCTCAGCAGCAGCGGCACGTGGTAGTGCTGGTCCTCCTCGGCGAGGTCGAACACGATGCTGACCTCGGGGTAGAACCCGCGCTGGCCGGTCGCGGTGAAGTAGGCCTCGGTGTCGAAGACGACGCGGTAGTAGCCGGCGGACAGTTGGTCCGGGCCCAGGTCGGGCACGCGCCCGTCACTGTTGGTGCGGCCTTCGGCGACGGTCTTCCAGGAGGTGCGGTCGCCGTCGGCGGCGACCTCCAGGCGGACCGGGACGTCGCGGGCCGGGGTGCCCAGGGCGGCGTCCAGGATGTGGGTGGTCACGTGGCTCATGCTGCCTCCAGGAGTTTGACCAGGCGGAGTCCGGAGATCTTGCGGAGCTCCTCGCCGACCACGGACAGTTCGGTGTCGCGGTCGTTGTCCAGGCGGGCGACCAGGTCCGCGAGGAGCTCGCGGCTGCTGCGGCCGCTCGCGCAGACGAGGTAGATCTGCCCGAACCTTTCCTCGTACTCACCTTGTGCGAACGTGAAGATTCGCTGGACCCTCGCGGAGGCGTCGTCGGTGTCCGCGGCGAAGGCGGACTGCTCCCCCCGGGACCAAGCGGACTCGGTGTCGGCCCCCTTGGCCTTCTCCCCGATGCGGGGGTGCCGGTCCAGGGCCGTGGCGACCTCGTCCGCAGTGACCGCCCGCGCGTGCCCGTCCGCGGTCGCGAGCAGGGCGTCGCGGTCGGCGAAGGGTGCCTCAGACGCGACGGCCTCCACCCAGCGGTCCACGTTCAGGCACTGCGCGAGTTCGGTGCGCAGGTCCTCCTTGGACAGGGTGTTCAGACGCGCCAGTCCCGGGTCGGGTGCTCTCCCCGACTCGTCCGGGGTGGTCTCGGGCATGTGTTCTCCCGTGGCTGGGCCGACGCACCGAGCTTCGCCGGAAGGGCGGGGCCCGGTGAATCGGCCATGTCTTTTCGTAAAGCAGATAACTGATTCCGTATTACGGATTGGGGGGACTCTAGTTGATGACAGTGTGAGCTTGTCAACACTCACAAGGGGGTAGCGACGAAAAACTGTGGAATCTGTCTCCCTTGGCGAAGAAGTCGTGAAGTTCCTGCGTGCTGATGGGGCGGGCGGGGTCTGTGGGGTTGCGTCAAGGGGTGCGGAGGCGGGTTGAGGGGTGTGTCCGGGTGGGTGTCGATCGGGGTGTCGGCGCGAAGGGGTGGTTGACAAGCGCAGGTGGTCCGGCCCACACTCAATGTATTCCTTAAAGTGAAAACTACTTTCCACAATGTGGAAGTAGATGCCGGAGGCAACGCATGAGCCACACACTCGGATACACGGTGAACTGCTCCCTGCTGTTCACGGAACTCCCCCTCAACGAGCGCCCCCAGGCCGCACGCGACGCGGGCTTCCACGCCGTCGAGTTCTGGTGGCCCTTCGAGAGCGCGACCCCCGAACAGGGCGAGATCGACGCCTTCGTCGGTGCCCTCGACAGCGCGGGCGTCCGCCTCAGCGGCCTCAACTTCTTCGCCGGCCAGCTCCCCGGCCCCGACCGCGGCGTACTCTCGCACCCCTCCCGCACCGCCGAGTTCCTCGCCAACACCGAAGTGGTCGCCCAGATCGCCGAGCGCACCGGCGCCACCGGCTTCAACGCCCTCTACGGCCTGCGCCAGGACGGGGTCGACCCCGCCGAACAGGACCGTCTCGCCCTCGACAACACCGTCGCCGCCGCCAACGCGGTCGCCAAGGTCGGCGGCACCGTGCTCGTCGAGCCCATCAGCGGCTCCGACGACTACCCGCTCAAGACAGCCGCTGAAGGCCTCGCCTTCGTCGCCAAGGTCAAGGAGGCCGGCGCCGAGAACGTCGCGTTCCTCGCCGACTTCTTCCACCTCGCCGTCAACGGTGAGGACGTCGCCGCGGTCGTCCGAAACCACGCCGCAGAGTTCGGGCACATCCAGATCGCCGACGCCCCCGGCAGAGGCGAGCCCGGCTCCGGCGAGCTCCCCCTCGACGAGCTCCTCTCCGCGGCCCAAGCCGGCGGCTACCGGGGCCTGGTCGGCCTGGAGTACAAGCCCACCGTCCCCACCACCCAGAGCTTCGGCTGGTTGGGCTGACCCACGCGGGCCGTCCCGACCACGCCGACCACCAGCCACACACCAGACTGAAAGGGGCCGTCATGGCCATTAAGAAGATCGCCTTCGTCGGTCTCGGCATCATGGGCCTGCCCATGGCCGTCAACCTCGTCCGCGCCGGATACACCGTCACCGGCCACAACCGCAGCCCCGAGCGCGTCGACGCCCTGGTCGCCGAGGGCGGCCTGCGCGGCGGCAGCATCGCGGAGGCCGTCGCCGACGCCGACGCCGTCATCACGATGGTCCCCGACTCCCCGGACGTGGAAGCCGTCCTCACGGGTGAGGGCGGGGTCTTCGACAACGCCAAGCCCGGCACGCTGGTCATCGACATGAGCAGCATCCGTCCCGACGTGGCCCGCGCGGTCGCGGCCGCCGGTGCCGACCGGGGCCTCAAGGTCCTGGACGCCCCGGTCAGCGGCGGCGAGGCCGGTGCCGTCGAAGCCAAGCTCTCCATCATGGTCGGTGGCGCCCAGGACGACTTCGAGGCCGCGCGCTCCATCTTCGACGTCCTCGGGACCACCCCCGTCCTGGTCGGCCCGAGCGGTTCCGGCCAGACGGTCAAGGCAGCCAACCAGCTCATCGTGGCCGGCAACATCCAGCTCCTCGCCGAAGCCCTCGTCTTCCTCGAGGCGCACGGCGTGGACACCGAGTCCGGCCTGGAGGTCCTGGGCGGCGGGCTCGCGGGCAGCACCGTGCTCCAGCGCAAGGGCAAGGCCATGCGTGAGCGCAACTTCGCCCCCGGCTTCCGGATCGCCCTGCACGACAAGGACATGCGCATCGTCACCGACTCCGCCCACGCGGCCGGGGTCGCGGTCCCGCTGGGCTCTCAGGTGGCGCAGTACGTGGCCGCGCTCAAGAACCAGGGCAACGGCTCCCTCGACCACTCCGCGCTGCTGAAGCTCGTCGAGGAGCTCTCCGGCCGCGAGAAGTAACGGACACCGTCACCGGGGCGCCGCCGTCGTCCCCCGGGTGTTGGCCCACCCGGGGACTCCGGCGACGCGCCGCCCCACCCCCTAGCACCCGCCTCTGGCACCACCCCTAGCACTGCCTTCCGGCACTCCCCACCACACCAGCCACCCCAGCACTGAAGGGTTCGCTCCCATGGCGAAAATGCCCGCGATGAACGCCGTCGTGGAGGTTCTCAAGGACGAGGGCGTCGACACCGCGTTCGGCTGCCCCGGCGCCGCGATCCTCCCGCTCTACAAGGCGATGGAGGACGTGGGGGGCATCGAGCACCTCGTAGTCCGCCACGAAGAAGGCGCCACGCACATGGCCGACGGCTGGTCGCGCACGACCGGCAAGGTCGGCGTGGCCATCGGTACCTCCGGCCCGGCCGGGACCAACATGATCACCGGCCTGTACACCGCCATCGCCGACTCGATCCCGATGGTCTGCATCACCGGCCAGCAGCGCACCGACCTCCTCGACAAGGAGGGCTTCCAGGCGGTCGACATCGTCGAGATCGCCAAGCCCGTCACCAAGTGGGCCGTCCAGATCAAGGAGGCGGCCACCGCCCCGTGGATCTTCCGCGAGGCCTTCCGGATCTCCCAGGAGGGCCGTCCCGGACCTGTCCTGGTCGACATCCCCTTGGACGTGGCCCAGCAGCTCATCGACTACGACCCGTCGATCGACGCCGCGCTCAAGATCAACACGGTGGAGCCGCACCTGCCCCGCGTCGAGCGCGCGCTGGACCTGCTGCTGGAGGCCGAGCGGCCGCTCATCCTCGCCGGCGGCGGCGTGATCCTGGCCGAGGCCTCCGACGACCTGCGGGAGCTGGCCGAGTACCTCCAGGTGCCGGTCCAGGTCACCCTCATGGGCAAGGGCTCCTTCGACGAGGAATCGCCCCTGTACTCCGGCATGACCGGTGTGCAGACCTCCCAGCGCTACGGCAACGCCTCTTTCCTGGAGTCGGATCTGGTCCTGGTCGTGGGTGCCCGCTTCGCCGACCGCCACACCGGCCAGATCGACGTCTACCGGGGCGAGCGCAAGTTCATCCACGTGGACATCGAGGCCACTCAGATCGGCCGGGTCTTCGAGCCGGACCTGGGCGTGGTCTCCGACGCCAAGCTGTTCCTCCAGGAGCTGCTCGCCGCCGCCAAGCGCCGCGAGGCCAAGGCCCAGGTGGGCGCCTGGATCGACCGGGTCGGCGAGCTCAAGACCACCATGACCCGCCGCGAGGACTTCGACTCGGTCCCGGTGAAGGCGCCGCGCGTCTACAAGGAGATCAACGAGGCCTTCGACGAGGACACCTACTTCGTCACCGCGATCGGCCTGTACCAGATCTGGGGCGGCCAGCACCAGAAGGCGTACAAGCCGCGCCACTACCAGATCTGCGGTCAGGCGGGCCCGCTCGGCTGGGAGATCCCCGCAGCCATCGGTGTGAAGAAGGCCCTCAAGCACACCGAGCCGGACGCGGAGGTCGTCGGCATCGTCGGTGACTACAGCTTCCAGTACATGGTCGAGGAACTGGCGGTGGCCGCCCAGTACAACGTGCCGTACGTGATCATCATGCTCAACAACGAGTACCTGGGCCTGATCCGCCAGGCCTCGATCCCGTTCGACATGAACTACCAGGTGGACATCCACTACGACGAGTACGGCACCGACAGCGTCAAGCTCATGGAGGCCTACGGCTGCTCCGGCCGCCGCGTCTGGGAGCCGGGGGAGATCCGGGAGTCCCTGGAATGGGCGCGCAAGCAGGCGCAGTCCACGTCGCGGCCGGTGCTCGTCGAGATCATGATCGAGCGCGAGGCCAACACCCCGCACGGCCCGGCGATCGACGCCGTCAAGGAGTTCGAGCCCCTCCCGGGCGCGTAGTTCCCGGTCAGGGCGCCACGGTGCCCTGCACCCCAGACTGCCGCGGGGCCGGACCTGCACCCCGGCCCCGTGGCTAGGCCCCCTCCGTGACCGGCAGGAGGGGGCCGCACCCTACCCCGAGGGGCGGCGGCGTTCTTCGCTGGCTCAACGCCGTCCCTCGGTTCGGCTGTTCCGGCCGTTGTTCTCCATGCGGGATCCGTCCCACGGGCGAGCGGATTTCCGGAGCACCGCGTTGACCGGGTCCTCCGCAGTATTGGTTCCGAGGGCCGGTGGCGGAGGGGACTGGCACATGAGGAACGCCCGCTCCCGTAGCTCCGGGACCGGGCGTTGAAGAAGGATGTCCGTCGGCGGTACCGGCCAGGCAGCGGCGCGGCTTACGTGTCTTGCTCTGCGCGGCGATGGTGGCCTCGGGTGTTGGCCGCACCCTGGGTCCCGCCGACGGAATCCGTATGACCCCCCTAGCACTGAAGGGTTCGCCTCCAGGGTAACCGCTCCCGGCGATATCTTGAAGTCGAGGTACCTGTTTTGAACGATCATTTTGGATTCGCGAAGGATGTTCATGTCTCTGCAGGTCAACGGCGTCGGGTCTCAATATATGAGCGGTCGGTACCGGTTTTTCTCGACCGTCTGCTAACGTGAGGGTCGATATGTTGCGCGAGCTGCTCCTCCTTAGCGGCCGCGGCGGGGATCGTTAAACGGTCGGCCCCTCGCCGCGGGACTTCGGCATGCCGTGTCGGCCACGTCACACCGCGCAACATTTTTCGAGGAGCAACACCACATGGTGCCGCAGCAAAAGCCCAGCCGTATGCCCTTCCATCGTTACGAGCCCTTCGCTCCGGTGGACCTGCCCGACCGCACGTGGCCCACCAAGACCACCACCGAGGCTCCTCGCTGGCTCTCCACCGACCTGCGTGACGGTAACCAGGCGCTGATCGAGCCGATGGACTCCGACCGCAAGCACGAGATCTTCGAGCTGCTGGTCCGCATGGGCTACAAGGAGATCGAGGTCGGTTTCCCCTCCGCCAGCCAGACCGACTTCGACTTCGTCCGGTCGCTGATCGAGAACGAACTGATCCCCGACGACGTACAGATCTCCGTGCTGACCCAGGCCCGCGAGGACCTGATCGAGCGCACCGTGCAGAGCCTGGTCGGCGCCAAGCGCGCCACCGTCCACCTGTACAACGCCACCGCGCCCACCTTCCGCCGCGTCGTCTTCAAGGTCGACCGCGAGGCCTGCAAGAGCATCGCCGTCGAAGGCACGCGGGACGTGGTCCGCTTCGCCGAGCAGTACCTGGGCGACACCGAGTACTTCGGCTACCAGTACTCGCCGGAGATCTTCGTCGACACCGAGCTGGACTTCGCCCTGGAGGTCTGCGAGGCCGTCATGGACGTCTGGCAGCCCGGCCCGGGCCGCGAGATCATCCTGAACCTGCCCGCCACCGTCGAGCGCTCCACCCCCAACGTCTACGCCGACCAGATCGAGTGGATGAGCCGCAACCTGACGCGGCGCGAGCACGTGGTGCTGTCCGTGCACCCGCACAACGACCGCGGCACCGGCGTGGCCTCGGCGGAACTGGGCGTCATGGCCGGGGCCGACCGCGTCGAGGGCTGCCTGTTCGGCCACGGCGAGCGCACCGGCAACGTCTGCCTGGTCACCCTGGGCATGAACCTGTTCAGCCAGGGCGTCGACCCCAAGATCGACTTCTCCGACATCGACGAGATCCGCCGCACGGTCGAACACTGCACCCAGCTGCCCGTCGCACCCCGCCACCCCTACGGCGGCGACCTGGTCTACACCGCCTTCTCCGGATCCCACCAGGACGCCATCAAGAAGGGCTTCACCGCGCTGGAGGCCCGCGCCGAGGAGGCCGGGACCAACGTCGACGAGTACACCTGGGACGTGCCCTACCTGCCCATCGACCCCAAGGACGTGGGACGCAACTACGAGGCGGTCATCCGGGTCAACAGCCAGTCCGGCAAGGGCGGCGTCTCCTACATCATGCAGCGCGACCACTCGCTGGACCTGCCGCGCCGTCTGCAGATCGAGTTCTCCCAGGTCATCCAGGGATTCATGGACGCCGAAGGCGGCGAGTTCCCCGCCGACCGCATCTGGGACATCTTCACGGAGACCTACCTGTCCGACGAGGGCCCGGTCTCGGTCCTGGCCCACCGCTCCAGCACCTCGGAGGACGGCACCTACTCGATCGAGGCCGACGCCCGCGTCAACGGCGAGATCCGTGAACTGAAGGGCACCGGCAACGGTCCGATCTCCGCGTTCGGCGACGCGCTGGCCGACGTGGACTTCAAGGTGCGCGTCATGGACTACATCGAGCACTCCATGGGCGAGGACGGCGACGCCCGTGCCGCCGCCTACGTGGAAGCCGAGATCGACGGCCGTGTCGTGTGGGGAGTGGGCATCCACAGCAGCATCACGACGGCCTCGCTGAAGGCCGTGTGCAGCGCCATCGGCCGCGCCTGACCCACAGCCCGGTACCCCTAGTACTGAGGGCGGGGCCCACGACAATCGTCGCGGGCCCCGCCCCCTTTTGTGGGCCACCTACCTCAGAAGGAGCCCAGCGGCCCCGGGTCGGCCAGCTCCAGGGCGGAGCAGAACTCCCGGTTCGCTCCCGCCAGCTCTGACACGGGGACGGGGCTCCGGGTGGTCGCGGCCAGGTCCTCCTGCCCTTCGGCCGACCACAGGAACGGGTAGACGGAGAGGCCCTCCGATGGGCGGAGGCCCGCCGTCTCCGCACGCCATTCCGGCCAGCGCAGTTCCTCGTAGAAGCCGGTCAGGTGTCCTTCCAGGAGCCATTCCAGCCAGCCCGCGTACCCGGTTCCAAGGGGCTCCCACTCAAGGCGGTCCGGCGCGAAGTAGGCCACCTCGCCCGGCTCTCCCGGGTACCCCAGTTCCTCGGCAGCCGGTCCGTTGACGCCGAAGACCCCGCCGAGCACGTCGTGCGCGACGATCAGCCGCGCCGGGGGTGCCTCTTCGACCTCCCCGGTGAGGCCGTTCACCTGATCCAGCCCGGCCAGGTCAGCGCAGCCGCCGCCGTGCACCCGCAGCCACCCGTCGTCCACGAGGATCCCGCCGGTCTCCAGGGCGACCGCGCCCAGGAAGGAACGGGCCGTCACCTGGAGGCGCAGCAAGCAGCGGCCCCGGTGCTCTGGGGCTGGCGGCTGTACATGGACGCTCAGGGGGCTATCCGCACACAGGGGGCTCAGCTCCGGCCACGCGGGGTTCCCACGTCGACTAGCTCATTCAGTTCACGCATGCGCGCATGATTCCACCTTCGGATGACACGTCAGACCACTCGCCTGGGCCGACGCCAGCGTCAGAGGCAGAGGAAGAACCCGCCGCCTTCCCACGGGGTGAACCCGCAGGAGCGGTAGAACTCGTACACGTAGGGGTCCTCGGCGGCCAGGAACTGCACCTTGTAACAACCCTCGCGCTCGGCCAGCTCCCGCACCGCTGCCATGAGCAGGCCACCCACGCCCTGCCGACGGTGTGCCTCGGCCACGACCAGGTTCTCCATGACCAGGCGCGGCCGACCGGCCCGGCTCAGGTTGGGCAGGACCACGCAGTCCACCGTGCCCAAGTGTTCTCCGGTGCCGTCTGTCGCCACCAGCAGGGACCGCCCGGCCTGCGCGTCGATCTCCGTCCAGATCCGGGCGGCTTCGATCGCGGAGAGGGGCGGGTCCTCCGGGTACATCTCGCCGAGGAGCTCCAGGACGCCGGGAAGATCGGTACCGGTCGCGGGCCGGATCTCGATTCCCATACCGCTCACTCTAGCCACCCGGACTGGCGCCACATTGCACCGGAAAAGCCTTGGCGGTGGGGGAATCCGGGATGCCAACATCACTGCCATGTCCTATCGAGAGATCATCCAGCGCACCCTGCGCGTCCCCGAGCCGATCGGCGCGCCCGGTGATGGTTCAGCCGCGACGCGCCAGCTCGACGCCGCGTTGCTGACCGCGGGCTTCGCGCTCTCCGGTGAGCTGCGCTCGCGTATCGAGGTGCTGAGCGACGAGGACGTCCACCGCGTGGCCCGGCAGGTCATGGACGCGGTCCGGGAACTGGCCGGCGCGCACGCGCGGCACAACGTGTACTTCCGGAACTTCCCGGAGAAGGTCCCCAACACCGTCGAGTTCTGGCTGACGTGCCTGGTCTCCGCGCTGGGCGACCCGGAGGCCCGTGACGGGGTCGAACTCCGCGACGGTGCTCTCAACCTCCTCAGCCTGCCCGAGTACGGCCGCTACCAGCACACCTACGCTGAACTCGCTGCCGCGCGCGATGACTTCGTGGCCTCGGCCAAGGACCGCCTCACCCTCCTGCACCTGGGTAAACCCCTCGCCCAAGAGGCCCACTGGCTCTTCCTCGACCTGGCCGCCAGCCCGATCCCGCTCAGCGAGTTCGAGCGCGAGCTCCTGGCTTGGCTCGCCGGGGAGGCCGCTACGGTGCTCGGTGAGGGTGCACTGCCGGAGATGCCCGTGCGGGAGAACCGTGCCCTGGTCAACGCTGCCCTGATCCGCGCGGGCCGCGACCCGGTCGTGGACACCGCCACGGACGTACTGCGCCTGGCGCAGGTCCTGTCCGACGGTGACGTCTCCCTCACCGCGCCGAGGCGCCTGCGCTCCTTCGCGCGTAGGGAGCGCCGCATCCTGATGGCCGCGCTCGACCGCGTGATCGCCGAAAACGAGGACAAGCTCGCCGACGTGGGCCGACACCTCCAGGGGTGGAAGCGCCTGGGCGAGGGGCTGCACCCGCACGAGTACCGTCGGTTCGCCCACGCCCGTGAGGTGTTCGCGGTGGCCCGGGGCGAGCGCCGAGTGCGCACCTTCAACGCCAAGGTCGAGTCCGCCTTTCTCGACGGTGACCTGGACCGGGCGGTCCGGCTGCTGTCCACGGCCCCCGGCATGCTGGTGCGCACCCTGGACCGGCTGCTCCGCGCGGGCGGGCCCGAGACCGCGCCGAACCTTGCGGAGCGCGTTCGGACCCTGGGTCCTCGGGTCTCCAGCCGGGTGCTGCTCGCCGCGCGTGAGGAACTGGCCAATCGAACCGTCTCCGGCCGGGTCCGCCTGTTCGCCAACCAGACGGCGCGCGGATGGACCGCTCGGGACACACGCGAACCCCTGGGGCGCGAGGTCGTCCGCACCCTCCTGGACGCCATCGACGAGGTCGTCGCGGCCCGCATGCCCGCCCAGGACCTGCTCCTGGTGGACCCCGCGGTGCGCACGGTCGCGGTGCCGCGCTCGGCCAAGGGCGTCCCCAAGGGGTTCGGTGTGCTGCCGCGTGGCACCGTCACCCCGGTCGGCGGTGACCTGCTGCGGTTCTTCGTGCACTGGCTGGACGGCGAGCGCACCACCGACCTCGACCTGTCGGTGCTGCTGCTCGATGACGACTACGCGCCTGTGGGGCATGTCTCCTGGACCAACCTCAAGGAGATCGGAGCGGTGCACTCCGGCGACCTGGTCATGGCGCCAGGACCGGACGGCGCCACCGAGATGATCGAGCTCGACCTGAACCGGATGGCGGCAAGGCACGTGGTGCCGCAGGTGCACGTGTACTCCGGTGACCGGTTCACGTTCCTGCCCGAGGCGTTCTTCGGATACATGGTGCGGGACGGTGAACAGGAGGGCATGCCCTTCGATCCTCGCACCGTCCGGGTGCGCTCCGACCTGGAGGGTGAGGCGCCGGTAGCGGTCCCGCTGGTGTTCAGCCAGACGCAGGAGGGCTGGGAAGCGCGGTGGCTCCACCTGTTCCTGCGCGGGGCTGGGCTCGCCAACAAGGTCGAGACCACCGGCATCCCCGCACGGGAACAGGCCCGATCGGTGGTCGAGCGGCGTTATCTCACCATCGGCGATCTAGTGGACCTGATGGAACGCACCTCGGGGGAGGTGCGCGACTATGACGGGCGGCCGCCCACGGCGGAGGAGGTGGCGGCTCGCACTGTCCGCTACGTGGGCCTGGAACGACCTGAGGGGCTCCCCGAGGGTGTGGACGCCATCACCCAGGTCGATCTTCCCGTGCTGCTCGCCGACCCGGCGGAAGCCAACGGCCCGGGAAGGGACCGGAGGGGTCCGTAAAACCGGGTGACCGTGCGGGGGAGACCCGCTAGTCTCCTCTGTGCGGGGCGAGGCACCCCGCGGGTTTCCTTCTTCCCTTCGGGGTTCGACCGGTCAACCCGCGGACTCACCTCCCCCGGTGGGCACCGTCCCGGCTTCCTTCTACATCCCTTTAGCGTCAGCCGGGACACTCTCCCGCCTCGCGATCGGGCCGCGCCTCCAGGGGCGCGGCTCAGGCACGGCACCGTGTCGGTTTCCTTCTTCTCCTCCTCAAGTCGTTAACCGGCACACTTTCCGGGGTCGTCCGGCTTCGCTCCGGTGACCAGGCGTGCCGCTAGGAGCAGAAAGCGGCCCGCCCGCCATAGGTTCGGGCCGCGCCCCCGAGGGGACGCGGCCCGAACCCCTGCACCGTGCCTGGAAAGCCTGTCGGATCGCTCGCAGCTCTGCCGGGTTACTCCCAGCCGAACTTCTGGGTCCAGGCGTTGCCGGCCTCGCCGACCCCGATCGATTCGAGCCCGCAGTTGAGGATGTTGTCCCGGTGGCCAGGGCTGTCCATCCAGGAGTTCATGACCTGCTCGGCGCTCTGCTGGCCCTTGGCGACGTTCTCCGCGCCGAAGGCGTTGTACCCGTGCCGCTGTGCGCGTTCGCCCGGGCCCTCGCCGTCGGGGCTGTCGTGGGCCATGTAGTCGCGGTCGTCCATGTCCTGGCTGTGCTCCTGCGCGGCGGCGGTGAGCCGGTCGTCCACATCGACGGGGCCGCAGCCGTGCGAAGAGCGCTCGTCGTTGACCAGGTTCACGACCTCGGCGGCCTGCGGGCCGCCTGCGGACTCGACGCCGACACCGCCGCCGCCTCCGGAGCCCCCGGAACCGCCGCCGCTACCTCCGGAGCCGCCGTCGCTGTCGCCACGGTCTCCGTCTCCGTCGTCGTCGGAGTCCTCGGCGCTGGAAGATGCGGTGACCTGGGCGTCCTGTGGGTCGCTGTCACCCTGCGGTTCCGCTGCTTCGGACGCGTCGGTGGGGGTATCGAAGAAGTCGTCGTCGGCCGACGCGTCGGGAACGCCCGAATCGTCGCTGACACCTTCGCCGATCTCGCCGGCCGCGTTCGTACCGTCGGCCGGGCCGGTGTCGTCGCCGACCCCGGAGAGCACCAGCGCCCCGGCCAGGGTGAGTCCTACCGGGATCGCGGCTATACCGACCGCGATCGGCACTGTCCTGCGTCGACCTTCGCGTTCTGAGCGCTGTTCGCGAGCGCTCATTCTGCGCCTGCCTCGGCGGCCTCGCGCCATATCGCTCTACCTTCCGTACAGGTGTGGGGAAACGGGCGGGTAACCCCTGCGGGTGGTCGGGTCCGTTCGGCCCCGACGGGCTTCTACGCCGGGGCTCTTGGTCTTCCCCGCGCGGGCTCTTCCGCTGCCCAAGGCCACGTGTGGAATGCGTGGCCCGCTTTCGGGCGGCCGTGTTTACGGCCCCGGGCCCGGTTGCCGCCAGGGACGGGCGGCGGGCCCGAAATGGAACGCCCTAGCGCGTGAGAGTAGAGCAAATGTCCGGAAAAGGGAATCCAAACCGTAATAAACCTGCTCAGGGTGGTGCGCGTCAGAGGGACAGCGCGCGTCCGTCAGCGCGGGCCTGCCAGCGCGGGCCCTTCCGCGCGGGTAGTCTCCGCCATCCGTGACAATGGGTGTGTGAGTCTCTACCGCGACGAGGGTGTCGTCCTACGCAACCAGAAGCTGGGCGAGGCCGACCGCATCGTCACCCTCCTGACCCGACGCACCGGCCTGGTGCGCGCCGTCGGCAAGGGCGTCCGCCGCACGAAGTCGCGCTTCGGCGCCCGCCTGGAGCCGTGTACCCACGTCGACCTGCAACTGCACACCGGCCGGAGCCTCGACGTCATCACCCAGGCCGAGACCCTGCGCTCCTACGGTGAGGCGGTCGTCACCGACTACTCGCGCTACACCGCGGCCACCGCGATGCTGGAGACCGCGGAAAAGGTGGTCTCCGTGGAGAAGGATCCGGCCCTGCGCCAGTTCCTCCTGCTCATCGGCGCGCTGCGTACGCTGGGGGAGGGGAGCCACGAGGCCAGGCTGGTCCTGGACGCCTACCTCCTCAGGTCCCTGGCGGTCGCCGGGTACGCCCCGGCGCTGACGGAGTGCGCCCGCTGCGGTAGCCGGGCAGAGCACCGTGCGTTCGCGGTCCACGCCGGCGGTATGGTCTGCTCGGTGTGCCGTCCCCACGGTGCCACGCATCCCTCGCCGGAGACGCTCCGACTCATGTCTGCGCTGCTCGGGGGCGACTGGGACAGCGCGGACGCCAGCGACGACAGGCACCGATCCGAGTGCAGTGGTCTGGTCGCGGCCTACCTACAGTGGCACCTGGAAAACGGAATCCGATCACTGCGCCATGTGGAGCGTTCTTGAGTCTGTTCAGCTTCGACAACGGTAAGCGGCGCGAGCGGGAGTACGACGCGCCCGTACCGCACCCCTCGGGGGTGCGCCCGCCTGAGCTCCCCGCCGACCTGGTGCCGCGCCACGTGGCCGTGGTCATGGACGGCAACGGCCGTTGGGCCAAGGCGCGCGGGCTGCCGCGCACCGAGGGGCACAAGGCCGGGGAGTCCTCCCTCTTCGACGTGATCGAGGGCGCCATGGAGATGGGGATCCCCAACCTCTCCGCCTACGCCTTCTCCACCGAGAACTGGAAGCGCTCGCCCGACGAGGTGCGCTTCCTTCTCGGCTTCAACCGCGACGTCATCCGCCGCCGCCGTGACGAACTGCACGCCCGCGGGGTGCGCGTCACGTGGTCCGGACGCCCCGGGATGCTCTGGAAGAGCGTCATCAGGGAGCTCAAGGACGCGGAGGAGATGACCAAGGACAACACCAGGCTCACACTCCAGTTCTGCGTGAACTACGGGGGCCAGGCGGAGATCGTCGACGCAGCGCGCGAGCTGGCCCGGCAGGCCGCCGCAGGGCAGATCTCCCCGGAGAAGATCACCGAGGACACCCTCACCCAGCAGCTCTACGCGCCCGATGTTCCGCCCGTGGACCTCTTCCTGCGGTCCTCCGGGGAGCAGCGGCTCTCCAACTTCCTCCTTTGGCAGTCCGCCTACGCCGAGTTCGTCTTCCTGGACACGCTCTGGCCCGACTTCGACCGCCGCGACCTGTGGCGGGCCTGTGAGATCTACGCGAGCCGGGACCGCCGCTACGGCGGAGCCCTGCCCAACCCCGTGGGTGGGAACGTGTCCGACCCGGCGGAAGAGGGGAGCAAGTAATGGCCAAGGAGAACCGCACCGAGGTGGACTCGCCAGTCAAGCCCGGGATGGCGTTCGCCGCTCTCGGCGACAGCTTCACCGAGGGCGTGGGCGACCCCTACCCGGACGGCAGCGGGGTCTTCCGCGGATGGGCCGACCGGCTGGCGGAGCACCTCGCAGACCACGCGGGCGGGATCGAGTACGCCAACCTGGCCGTGCGCGGCAAGCTCATCCGCCAGATCGTCACCGATCAGGTTCCGCCCACCCTCGAGATGGCACCGGACCTGGTCACCCTGTGCGCGGGCGGCAACGACCTGCTGCGCCCCGCGGGTGACCCCGAGCGCCTGGCGAAGATCCTGGACCACACGGTGGCCCGGCTGCGCGCCAAGGGCAGCCAGGTCGTGCTGTTCACCGGTGTGAACGTGGCCACCGGTTACATGCGCGGCACCATCGGCCTGTTCGCGCGCTACTACATGAACGTCCGCGCCATCGCGGACAAGTACGACTGCTTCCTGGTCGACCAGTGGTCCATGGACGTGCTCACCGACCCCCGCGCCTGGGACGAGGACCGCTTGCACATGTCCCCAGAGGGGCACCGCCGCCTGGCCCTGCGCGTCGCCGAGGTCCTGGGCGTTCCGGTCGAGGAGCGCTGGGACGAGCCCTGGCCCGAGATGGAGCCGGTCAGCTGGACCGAAGCGCGCAGGGACGACCTGCACTGGGTCAAGGAGTCCCTGGGACCGTGGATCGGACGCCGCCTCACCGGGAAGTCCTCAGGGGACACGGTGACCGCCAAGCGGCCCGAACTGACCCCGCTCTCCAAAGACCACTGAAGCGACATTTCCAGGCACACCGCTCATGGTGTGAGCTCCGCCCCAAAACGCGCCAAACCATCAACCTACTGTCGCGTAACCCTGGCGTTGAGTTGCATCATCGGCACTATGAGCGGTGTGCCGACCGGATCCTCCGGTGACTTGAACAACAAGGACATCCTGTCCTACGTCGCCCTCGGGGACAGCTTCACCGAGGGCATGAGCGACCCCTACCCGGACAGCGGCAGCGTTCCCAACGGCCGCTACCGAGGCTGGGCGGACCGTGTGGCCGAACACCTCGCGGAGCACGTGCCCGAGGTCCGCTACGCCAACCTCGCCGTCCGGGGACGCCTGATCGCCCAGATCCGCGACGAGCAGGTGCC
Organism: Nocardiopsis oceani; assembly: GCF_054777395.1. Taxonomy (NCBI): domain Bacteria; kingdom Bacillati; phylum Actinomycetota; class Actinomycetes; order Streptosporangiales; family Nocardiopsidaceae; genus Nocardiopsis; species Nocardiopsis oceani. The sequence goes on along the minus strand of NZ_BAAHAR010000060.1, from coordinate 18,400 downwards.
GCGCGCGGTCGAGATGGCCCCCGACCTGATCACGATCTGCGCAGGCGGCAACGACATCATCCGCCCCGGCAGCGACCCCGACGAGGTCGTCGAGATCTTCGAGCAGATGATCGCCGAACTCCGCTCCACCGGGGCCCGGGTGGTCATCTTCACCGGCTTCGACACCAACTGGCATCCGGTCATGCGCCACCTGCGCGGCAAGATCGCCACCTACAACATGCACATGCGCGCTGTCGCGGACCGGTACGGGTGCGACGTCGTGGACGTGTGGAGCATGCGGATCTTCTCCGACCCCCGCTCCTGGAACTGGGACCGGCTCCACCTGTCCACTGAGGGCCACCGCAGGCTCGCGCTGCGCGTGTGCGAGGTCCTGGACGTCCCGGTCGACGCCGACTGGAACGAGCCCTTCCCCGCCCCGGAACCCCGCGACTGGCGCACCGCCCGCCAGGAGGACTTCCACTGGGCCCGCGAGTTCCTCGTGCCGTGGATCCACCGGCGCCTCACCGGACGCTCCTCAGGCGACGGCATCCACGCCAAGCGCCCGACCCTTGAGCGCTGCGACCCCGCCGAGGGCGAGCACTGACCGCCTCCTAGGCCAGCACCGGGTCCCGTAGCGTCGGAGCCATGGAAACGGGACCCGTGCACAAGTGCGCCGACTTCACCCCCAGGGCCGCCCGCATGCTGGACGAGGCGCGCCGCATCGCTGCGGAGTCCGGGGTTGTCGGCTCCGAGGGGGATCCGGTGGTCGGCGCCGAGCACCTCTTCCTGGCGATCCTGGCCGACGAGGACGGCATCCCCGCCCAGCGGCTGCTGGGGGAGCACGACCTCCCCGCCGTCCGCGCCTCGGTCCGCGCCGTCCTGGACTCCCCGGGCTACCGGGGCTCTCCCGGCCGCTAAAGCGCACCCGGCCGCGTGCCGGATCTGCTGGCGGCGGGTCCAGTACTCGGTGAGGTCACGGGCGCAGTCCAACCACCGCGGGGCCGGGGACGCGCGTTGATCGGCGGCCCCAGCCAGGCGACGTCCATCCACTCACACTAGGGAAGCGGGGACGAGCCGAACACCGGGTAGTGGTCCGAGTAGTCGTCGTAGGTGTACTCGGTGCCCCAGGAGCTCACCGTCCAGGGCTCGCTCTTCACGGCGCGGGTCTCGTTCACGTAGGACTCGGGCGCGGCGTCGTTGCGGATCGGCAGGACGTGGTCCAGCTGCTGGGGGTCCCAGTCGGAGTAGTCGTGCTCCGCGATCGAGTTGGTCGTGGGGTCCCAGGAGATCGCGTCACCGGTCGCGGTCGGCTCGACGGCGTCGAGCTGTTCCAGGGCCCGCTCCCACTCCTCGCTGCCGCCCACGACGTTGAGGTCGCCCGCGACGTAGACCTGCTCGTCGCCGGGGATCTGCTGCTCGTCCAGCACGGACAGGATCTGGTCGAGCTGGTGTCGGCGGATCTCCGCGTCCTCGCCGTCGCCGCAGGCGCCGTCCTCGGACTGCATGTGGGTGCCCACCACGTGCAGGGGGCCCGCGGGGGAGTCGATCTCCACGTAGGCGAAACCCTTGTTGGAGAACCAGTCCGCGCCGCAGGCCCGCTCGAAGATGTGCTGTTCGCCGCGCACGATCGGCCAGGTGCTGTGGACGCTCACGCCGCCGTTGGTGACGGTGTGGTGCCGGAAGCCGGTGGTGCGGTCCCAGCCCGACTCCGAGCGGCCCACGACGGGTGTCGCGTGCGGGTACTCGTCGGACAGCCCGTCGCGCAGGCGCTCGGCGCTGGAGTTCTCGAAAAGCTCCTGGAGGACCACGACGTCCTGGCCGGAGAGGATGCCGTCCTCCGCGGTCAGGTCGGCGCGCACGTCCTGTCCCCAGTTCGGGTACATGGCCTTGGGCATGAGGAACGCGTTGTGGGTGGCGATCCGGGGACCGGCCGGGTCCGCGGTTTCGGCCGCGGCGGGGGATGCGGGCAGGAGCGAGGTGGTGACCAGCGCTGTCAGGAGCGCGGCCGTAGTTTTTCTGTACACGGGCTCTCAGCCTGCCCGTTCCTCGACACGGGGTGGCTACTGGCGGGTAACCACTCGGTGGAGTCCTCGTGCACGGCAGGGAGGCCCACGGGGGAGACGACGAGTGCCCCGCACACGCGGGGCACTCGGATGTCTCTTCGGGCGATGTCAGGCCCGGCGTTCGGGCCCTATGGTCAGGCCTCTTGGGTCTGCCTCAGGGAGCAGTCGGCGCAGATGCCGAAGACCTCGACCGTGTGGGTCACCCCGGTGAAGCCGTGGTGGGTGCCGACCTCGGCGGCCCACTTCTCCACTGTGGGGCCCTCGATCTCCACGGCGGTCGAACAGGCCCGGCACACCAGGTGATGGTGGTGGTTGTCGGTGTCGCAGGCACGGTAGACGGCCTCGCCGTCGTCGGTGCGCAGCACATCGACCTCACCGGAATCACTCAGGGCCTGCAGGGCCCGGTACACCGTGGTCAGACCGATCTTCGAACCGTCTGCCCGCAGGTCCGCGTACAGATCCTGTGCGCTGCGGAAGCCGGAGGACTCGCTCAGAACCTGGCGGACTGCCTCGCGTCTCGTACTCATGGTTTCACCCTCCCCCGATCAGTCTGGGGCATCGTATCCGCCGGGCCGCCGCCTACGGGAGGGAGGGGTGCCGGGGCGCGGCGTTTGGCCGTGCGGAGCAGGACCCCTCCGAGAAGTACGGAGAGGCAGAAGATCGCCAGGGCCAGCAGCACGATGGTGGCCCCGGGCGCGAGGTCGGAGTAGAAGGCCGTGGTCAGCCCGCCCAAGGACGAGACCAGGCCGATCAGGATCGCCAGGCCCATCGTCACCCGGAAGCTGCGGCTCAGCTGCTGGGCCGCGGCGACGGGGACGATCATCAGGGCGCTCACCATCAGCACACCGACCACCCGCATCGCGATCACCACGGTCAGCGCCGCGGTGACCGCCAGCAGGATACTGAGGAAGCGGACCGGTAGCCCGTGTGCCCTGGCCACCTCCTCGTCCTGGCAGAGGACGAACAGCTCACGGCCGAACACCGCCAGAATCGCGATCACACCGGCCGCCAGCACGCTCACGACCCAGACGTCCTCCAAACTGACGGTGCTCACCGAGCCGAACAGGAAGGACGTCAGAGTGGCGTTGCTCGCACCCGGGGTGAGCCCGATGAGCAGGACCCCGCCCGCGATGCCGCCGTAGAACAGCAGTGCCAGCGCCACGTCGCCGCTGGCACGGGTGCGGACCCGCACCACCTCCATGAGGATGGCGCCCACGGTGGCCACGACGGCCGCGGTCAGCACCGGTGAGGTGCTCGTCAGCAGGCCCAGGGCCACACCCGTGAGCGCGATGTGGCCGATGCCGTCACCCAGGAGCGCGAGGCGGCGCTGGACCAGGAAGGTACCGATGATCGGGGTGACCAGGCCGACCAGTACCGCGGCGATCAGGGCGTGCCGCATGAATTCGTACTGGAGCATCTCAGTCACGTCGGGGTACCTCGAGTCGGATCATCTCCGCGGCCGTGGTGGTGTCCGCGGGGTGCGGTTCCGGGTCGTTGGGGTCGGGGTGCGGGTGCTGGTGCTCGTGTCCGGGGCGCGCGCATGCACCGGTGATCTCGGGAGCCTCGCCGTCATGCACGACCCGGCCGTGCTCCAGCACCACGGAGCGTTCGATCACCGACTCCAGCGGGCCCAGCTCGTGCAGCACCAGGACCACGGTGCTGCCCTGGTCGCGCAGGCGGGCGATGGCGCCGGCGAGGGCTCGCTGGTTCTCCGCGTCGACCCCGGCCATCGGCTCGTCCATGACGAAGGTGTCGGGCCGTCCGGCGAGCGCGCGGGCGATGAGGACCCGCTGCTGCTGTCCGCCGGACAGTTCGCGTACGGCGTCGCGCGCGCGGTCGGCGAGGTCGACGGCGGCGAGGGCCTCGTCGACGGCGGCGCGGTCGGCCTTGGTGGTAAGGGAGAAGCGGCGGCGCGAGGCGATCTGCCCGGAGGCGACGATCTCGCGGACGGTGGCGGGGACGGCGCCGCCGGCGGTGAGCCGCTGGGGCACGTAGCCGATCCGCCGCCAGTCGCGGAACCGGCGCAGGGGTGTGCCGTGGACGCGGATCTCGCCGGAGGTGAGCGGCACGATGCCGAGCATCGCGCGCATCAGGGTGGACTTGCCCGAACCGTTGGGGCCGAGGACGGCCATGGTCTGGCCTTCGGGGACTTCGACGCTGACGCCGTCGAGGACGGTGACGCCGTCGTAGGCGACGCGGGCGTCGACGGCCTGGAAGGCGGGCGGGGTTGCGAGGCTGGAATCGCCGGGCCCCGTGAACTGGGCAGACACCGCTTCATTATGGCGAAAACGAAAATGATTGTCAAAATTGCTGTAGTTGCCCGCGGAGGTGCCGGTTCGGGATCAGTGCTGGTCCGGGCTCAGAAGCCGAGGATCCGGGCGACCGCCAGCACCAGTACCACCAGCACCATCAGTACCCGGGGCACCCTTTGCTGCCGGTGGAGTGAGGGCCAGGTCAGGTAGGCCAGCCAGACGAAGAACACCGCCACCAGGAGCAGGCACAGCGCACCCAGCCACCCCGGAGCCATCAGCCCCGCGATGAACAGCGCCCCGAGGGCCACCGGCGGCAGCCACCGGGGGCGCTGGTGCAGCCAGACGAGGGGGACCGCGCTGCGCCGTTCCACCTCGCTCCGCAAGCGCCCCGCGCCCGGTGTGAACAGGGAATCCCCTGAGGGCAGAGGGCGGCCCCCATGAGGCTGCCTTCGCTCGTCTTCGTTCTCGGGAGAGGCCATCGCCGCCAGTTCCCCTTCCTGTATCACAGGGGCATGTCTGTGTCCCAGAGCACGTGCCGCGCGCTCGACCCACCCGCTCACCCCGTCCGGCACGGGCGCCGTGTCGCCGGTTGCGGGCACCGTTTCCCAGGCTTGTGATAATCCTGTTGTTAGACCCTAGTGCAGGGCCCTGGCCGCCGTGCCGGGCACAGGCGCGGCCCTATCCACCGCCGTGCATCTCCCCTCGTACCCGTTTCCGCACTGGCCCGGGTTGGTGCACGATGGGTCAAGAAACTTCTACATGTAGTTATTGACCGCCTGTTTGCGCGGGCCGTCCGCACCTCGGTACCCGCGCGTCGTGCCGCGACGAACCCTCCGGAGGGTGTCTACTTCCGTGCCCGAACCCACAGTCATCGTGACGTTCGACGTCACCGAACCACACCTGCAGAACTGCCTCGACTCCCTGGCGCGTCAGCGCGACGAGAACCAGACCGGGGCCTCGGCGGAGACCACCGTCGGCCGACCCGACATCGAGGTGCTCCTCGTGCCGGTCCGGACCACCAACGGTGAGTACCGAACAGCGGTCACGGAGACCGAGGACCTTGCCCCAGACGGCGAGGACCATGACACGAACGGCGACGACGAGGGGGCCGACAGCGGACCGGACGCCCCCCGCCCCGAAGAGAACGACCAGGGCGATGAAGCCGTCGAGTCCGCCCGTGAGGACGGGCTGGCCACGGCCGAGGCCTTCGTGCGGTCGTCGCCCGCAGGGCTGCGCGTCAGCCTCCTGCCGGGAGAACCCGCACCCGACCACCCCGAAGCGCGCTCCCGGGGCGGCGCCGCGGCCACCGGCAGCCATGTGCTCTTCCTCACCGGATCCGACGCACTGACCAGCTACGCGCTCGCATACCTCGCCCACAGCGCCGCCGACACCCGTTCCGACCTGGTGATCGGAAACGTCCACCAGTTCAACGAGCTCGGTGCCTCGCCCTCCAAGGCGCACAAGAAACTCTGCGGCCGGGAGCGGCTCGCCGAGGACCCCAGGGCACTGCCCGGGTTGCTTACGGACGCCGTCCTCGGCAACCGGCTCTGGCGCAAGGAGTTCTGGGACTCCCTGCCGGACCAGGAACTCTCCCCCGAGGACGCCGATCTCGGCATCAAGCGCGCGACCCTTCTCGCGGACTCCGTGAACGTGCTCTCCGCCCCGGTCCTGCTCTACAGGGAACGCGAGAAGGCGGCCCTGCCGCTGGACAAGGCGGTCCTCCAACGGCGCATCACCGCACTTGGGGACATCGCCGCCGCGCTCACCAGCGCCGACCGCCAGCTGTGGAACCGCGCCACACTCCAAGGTGAGCTCCACCGGCTGCTCCTGCGTCTGGACGACGCGGACGAGGAGGTGCGCGAGGCCGCCCTCGACTTGGTCAACGGTTACCTCGACCACGTTCCCGCCGCCCAGCTGCGCGGACTCAACGTCCTGGACCGCCTCCTGTACCACCTGGTGCGCAAGCGGCGCCTGGCCGACCTGCTGGAGGTCGCCACCTTCGCCAAGAGCGTGGAGATCAAGAAGGCGGGCGCCGTACGCCAAGGGCTGGGCTACTACGCCCGCTACCCCTTCTTCGACACCAAGGAGCCGGGCAAGGCCGTCCCCCGGGAGATCTACCGGCTCGGGGACGAGATCAAGGTCCGACAGAAGACCGAGGACGTCCGCTGGGAGGACGGCCGGCTGCACGTCAGCGGCCGGATCGGTATCCGCAACCTGAGGGCCCGCAAGCGCTGGCAGCAGCACGTCGTCGCCTTCGCGGTCAACACCGCCACTCGGCGCCGCGTTCGGGTCCCGGTCAGAACGCGGATGGCCGCCGAGTACCGGCTGCCCGACCTGCCCGACTCCGCCCGCCACGACTACGGCGGCTTCAACGTCGTGCTGGACCCGCGCCGACTACGCTCCTCCCGGGGCTGGCAGCCCGGCGACTGGAAGATCGAGCTCGTGGTGTTCAACCGCGGCCTGACCCGGCGCCGGATCGTCTCCAACCCGGTGTCCGGCCCGCCCGAGCGGCCCGCCTACCAGAGCGTCGGCGACGACGTGTGGGTCCGCCCGCACTGGAACCGGGACCGCCAGTTCGTCGTCAGCGTCGAACCGGAGACCGCCCGGGTCAGCGAACACCGCTTCGACACCCGCACCGCCGAACTCGCCCTGAGCGGAGAGCTGCTGTCCCCGCCCGCAGCCGAGGCGACCGAGCTCAGGCTGCTCCGCAACCACGGCACCGCACGGCTCAGCTACCCGGTCAGCATCCAGGGCGGCCGCTTCGACGCCCGGATCCGGGCCGGCGAGCTGTTTGCCCGCGGCCTCAGCGAGTGCGGCGGTGTGATCCGGCAGGAAGAGTGGGACGCCTACCTGGTCACCCCCGACCAGCACTGCATTCGACTGATCCTGCCCGACGCGGTACCCACCACGGCCTACAACTCGGAGGGCGCACAGCAGGAGCTGGCCGTCCACAGGACGGCCACCGGGTACCTGAAACTGCGGGCGGGACGGGCCCGACCCGTGGTCGACCGTGCCGAGTGGGACGAGCACGCCCTCGTCCTCGAGGGCGAGTTCACCGCCGGGGCGGACCTGCGCCTCGTGGCGAAGGCCCGCGGCCGCGACGAGGAACACGAAATCGCCGTGGAGCACTCCGGAAACCGCTTCACCGCCCGGTTCGCCCCCTCCCGGATCCCCACCCTCTCGGGTGAGCTGTCCCTGCCGACCGGCGCCTACCAGCTCTGGGGCCGGGTCGGCGAGGAACCGGCCGAGGGTGTGACCGGGACCGTCAAGCTCGACGTGGGAGTGGAGTTCGCGGAGGCCCTCATCCACGACCTGCCCATGGAGAGCGAGAGCCCCGAGCGCACGTACACGCTCTCCTACCAGGGGCGCGGAATCCCGGTGGTCCAGGTGGGGACCGACCTGCGTCCGGCCGAGCGCGGCACCTACGCCCAACGCGAGCTCCGGGAGACCTACTACCCGGCCCAGCGCACGAAGCCGGTCACCGAGGGCGTCCTCTTCGACACCTACACCGGCCGCCAGTACTCCGACAGCCCGCAGAGCATCTACGCCGAACTGCGCAAGCGGGAGCGCTGGGCCGACTACCCCATGTCCTGGCTGGTCGCCGACGGGCAGGTGCGCCTGCCCGACGACCTCGAGCCGGTCCGGCACCGAGGCGAGGAGTACTACCGGGAACTGGCCCGCAGCCGGTACCTGGTCAGCAACTCCCGCCAGCCCGCCTGGTACCACCGGCACCCGGAACAGGTGGTCGTGCAGACCTGGCACGGTTCGATGCTGAAGCGGATCGGCTTCGACGTGGAGAACATCCGCGGGAAGTCGCGCGACTACTTCGACAAGCTCGCCTGGGAGACCCAGCAGTGGGACTACCTGGTCTCGCCGAGCCCCTGGGCGACCCCGATCCTGCGCAGCGCCTTCCGTTTCGAGGGCGAGATCCTGGAGACCGGATACCCGCGCAACGACATCTTCTTCTCACCGGACCGGGAGCGCATCGCCGAACGCACCCGGCGCGTGCTGGGGCTGCCCAAGGACAAGAAGGTCGTCCTGTACGCGCCCACCTGGCGGGACGACAAGTACTACACGCGCGGCAAGCACAAGCTGGACCTGCACCTCGACCTGCGCCGGATGTACGAGAAGCTCGGCGACGACCACGTGCTGCTGGTGCGCCGCCACCCGCGCGTCGTGGACAGCGTGCCGATCGTGGGGGAGGAGTTCGTCTACGACGTGTCCCTGTACCCGGAGATCCAGGAACTGTTCCTGATCACCGACGTCCTGGTCACGGACTACTCGTCGATGATGTTCGACTTCGCCAACACCGGTCGGCCCATGCTCTTCTTCACCTACGACCTGGACAGCTACCGGGACAACCTGCGGGGGTTCTACTTCGACTTCGAGGAGACCGCTCCCGGGCCACTGCTGACCCGATCGGACGACGTCATCGAGGCCCTGCAGAACATCGACGACGTGGTCGCCAAGACCCGGGACACCTACCGGTCCTTCGTCGACCAGTTCTGTCCCTTGGACGATGGCCACGCCTCCGCCAGGGTCGTCGACCAGGTCTTCGGAAGAGATTGAGGCAGAGTTTGTCTTGGGCCTCCGCCCGCCCGTCGTCCGCCACCAACCCTCGAACGACGCCTACGGCGCAGTCTGGGATCCGGCTCGTTCCTCGCTAGCGGCTTGACTCCTCTTGCACTGTGCTTGCTGCAACCCAGGCTCTCCGGCGCTCGAACGGGCACCCCCCTGTGGTTGCGCACTGCGGGAGGGTGCCTGCTCGGGCCGCTCCGGAATGCTTCAGGGGCGGCCCGCCGCGTTCCCGCGCGTTCCGTGCGCCACAATGGTCCGGTGATCGTCATCACCCGTTACTCCGTGCCCGAGGCCGAAACCGAGGCCTTCCGAACCGACGCCGACGCCGCCGTGGAGGTCCTCTCCCAACGGCCGGGATTCCTGGGCCACCGCATCGGCCGCGCCGCCGACGACCCCACCCTGTGGACCGTGGTGACCGAATGGGAGGGCGCCGGCTACTACCGCAGGGCACTGTCCAACTTCGACGTGAAGATCACCGCCGTGCCCCTGCTCTCGAGGGCCATCGATGAGCCCACCGCCTTCGAGGTACTCACCGGCGCGGACACGCCATCCTGACCCGTGTGAGCGCGTCCGCACCCCGGTGGAAAGGGTGCGCGGGCGCCTTGTGATTGCTCTAGCCTGGGGGGATGCGGTCGCCCGGAGCGCCACATCCGTGGCTCCGCGTGCTGGCCGCGCCCCAACAGACCCGACGATGTATCGCGAACAGCGATCCACCGACCGCCAGCCGGATGGAGAAGTCACCCATGGCCGCCAAGTCAGAGGCAATGGACGCACTGGTCAACCTCGCCAAACGCCGAGGTCTGGTCTACCCCTCCAGTGAGATCTACGGAGGTCTGCGCGCGGCCTGGGACTACGGACCCTTGGGCGTGGAGCTGAAGAACAACGTCAAGCGCCAGTGGTGGCGTTCGATGGTCCAGGAGCGCGACGACATCGTCGGCCTGGACTCCAGCGTGATCCTGTCCCGTGAGATCTGGGAGGCGTCCGGCCACGTCCGGGAGTTCGCCGACCCGCTCACCGAGTGCCAGGCCTGCCACAAGCGCTTCCGCGCGGACCACCTCATCGAGGCCTACGAGGCCAAGCACGGCCGGGAACCCGAGGACGGCCTCGCCGCCATCGCGTGCCCCAACTGCGGAGCCAAGGCCTCCTTCACCGAGCCGCGCATGTTCAACGGCCTCCTGCGCACGTTCCTGGGCCCGGTCCAGGACGACAAGGGCCTCGCCTACCTGCGCCCGGAGACCGCGCAGGGCATCTTCATCAACTACAAGAACGTCGAGCAGAGCGCCCGCCGCAAGGTTCCCTTCGGCATCGGCCAGATCGGCAAGTCGTTCCGCAACGAGATCACCCCGGGCAACTTCATCTTCCGGACCCGCGAGTTCGAGCAGATGGAGATGGAGTTCTTCGTCAAGCCCGGCAGCGACGAGGAATGGCACCAGTACTGGATCGACCAGCGCCACCAGTGGTACCTGGAGCTGGGTATCGCCAAGGACAACCTGCGCCTGTACGAGCACCCGAAGGACAAGCTGGCCCACTACTCCAAGCGGACCGTGGACATCGAGTACCGCTTCGGCTTCCAGGGCAGCGAGTGGGGCGAGCTCGAGGGCGTGGCCAACCGCACCGACTTCGACCTCAAGACGCACGCTGAGGCCTCCGGTGCCGACCTGTCGTACTTCGACCAGGAGAACAACGAGCGCTACATCCCCTACGTCATCGAGCCCGCGGCAGGTGTCGACCGGGCGGTGCTCACGTTCATGCTGGACGCCTACAACGTCGACGAGGCCCCCAACGCCAAGGGCAAGATGGAGAAGCGCGCCGTGATGCGCCTCGACCCGCGCCTGTCGCCGGTCAAGGTCGCGGTGCTGCCGCTGTCGCGCAACACCGACCTCTCGCCCAAGGCCCGCGACCTCGCCGCCCTGCTGCGCAAGCGCTGGAACGTGGAGTTCGACGACGCCGGTGCGATCGGTCGCCGCTACCGCCGCCAGGACGAGATCGGTACCCCGTTCTGTGTGACGGTGGACTTCGACACCCTGGACGACAACGCCGTGACCGTGCGCGAGCGCGACACCATGTCGCAGGAGCGCGTCTCGCTGGACCGCGTCGAGATGTACCTGCTGGAGCGCCTGCCCGGCTGCTGAGGCCGAGCATGAGCCCTGGGCCCTGATCCGAGAGACCGCCCGTTCCCGCACCCGGGGGCGGGCGGTCGTCGTCGGGGACGGCGCACACCGGTCACCGGTATCGGCGGGTACCGGCAGCAAACACAGAGAGACGGCCGGACCCGGGGGGATGTGGTTTCCGACCGCCTCTTCGGTTCCTCCGGCCGCACACGGCGCGGGGAACCGGGTCCCAACCTAGCGGTAGCCCCTGAGCGGTGTGCGGGAGTTTCGTGCTCCTTGTCCTGCCGTGTAAGCCAATCGTGACGCGGCGGCCGAATGTGGCCAGTCGTCCGGTCAGCCCGCCGTGTAGACCACGAAGGACACCGCGATGTAGTGGCAGATGAACGCCGCGATGGTCAGCGAGTGGAAGATCTCGTGGAAGCCGAACCAGCGCGGTGCGGGGTCGGGCCGCTTGAGGCCGTAGACCACGGCACCGACACTGTAGAGCACGCCGCCCACGAGGATCAGAATCCAGGTGGCGGGGTTCGTGCCGCCGACCAGGTCGGGGATGAACAGGACCGCCACCCAGCCGATGGCCAGGTAGAGCGCGGTGGACAGCCAGCGCGGGGCGTTGAGCCACAGGAGCTTGAAGGCCACCCCGGCGATCGCCCCGCCCCAGACCAGGGCCAGCATGGCCGCGCGCAGGGGGTCGTCCAGGACCAGCACGATGAACGGCGTGTAGGTGCCCGCGATGATCAGGTAGATGTTCGAGTGGTCCATGCGGCGCAGCATCCTCTGTGCGCGCGGTGACCAGCGGCCCAGGTGGTAGATGGCCGAGGTGCTGAACAGCAGCACGGAGCTCAGCGCGTAGACGGCGCTCGCGACCATGGCGGGAACGGTGGGCGACAGCGCGACCAGGACGATGCCGGCGGCCAGCGCGATCGGCGCGGTCCCGAGGTGCAGCCAGCCGCGGAGCCGGGGCTTGACAGCCTCCAGGAGGTCCCCGGCGGCGGATACGGCGCGCTCGGGTACGGAGACGGCTGGGTCTCCTTCCGTCGCCGTGGCGGCGTCCCAGGCCTTGGAGTCCCCTGTCCGGGAGCCGTCCGCCTGGGATTCCTCCGTCTCCCGCTCCTTCGACACCGTTCGCACCTCTCACGTCCAGCGACCCCGCTCGGTGGCGGGCACACTCCGGATTCTAACTTACGGAGCCGTAGGTTACTTGTTGGTAATGCTGTGTCTCGACGCACAGTACGTATCGGAGGGGCCGGTGTGGCGGGAGATTGGTCGTGTGGCCGGTTCGTGCCGGAGTCGACCGGGGAGGCTCGCTGCGGCTCGCGGAGGAACGCCGCTGACCAGCGGTGACATGGGGCACACGGGTATCCTCCTGCTGTTTCCGGGCGGGGGATAGGTGCACCTGTGCTGAACCATTGGTATAGACCTGTATAACCGCTGTGAGCAGCTAATATGCCATCAATGGGTGGTTCATGACGCCTTGCTTTTGCGGAGTCTGGATAGAGTCTCGCCAGACAGTCGGCCCGTGCCGCCGAGAGAGAACGAGGGAGCACCCCGTGACCAAGTACGTCTACAAGTTCACCGAGGGCAACAAGGACCTGAAGGATCTGCTCGGTGGCAAGGGGGCCAACCTCGCCGAGATGACCAACATCGGTCTCCCGGTTCCCCCCGGTTTCACCATCACCACACAGGCGTGCCGTCACTACCTGGAGAGCGGTACCGTCCCCGGCGGCCTGGACGCGGAGATCGAGGCCAACCTCAAGGACCTCGAGAAGGCCATGGGGCGCCGGCTCGGCCAACCCGACGATCCGCTCCTCGTGAGCGTACGTTCGGGCGCCAGATACTCCATGCCCGGCATGATGGAGACCGTCCTCAATATCGGCCTCAACGACGAGTCCGTCGTGGGGTTGGCTGCTCAGGGGGGCGACGAGCGCTTCGCCTGGGACTCCTACCGCCGCCTCATCCAGATGTTCGGCAAGACGGTCCAGGACATCGACGGCGACCTCTTCGAGGAGGCCATCGACCACCTCAAGGCCGAGAAGGGCATCACCGACGACCTCGACCTCGACGCCGCCGATTTCCGCCGCCTGGTGGAGCGGTTCAAGGACGTCGTCGCCGAACAGACCGGCAGCCCGTTCCCCGCGGACCCCCGCGAGCAGATGACCCTCGCGGTCAAGGCGGTCTTCGACTCCTGGAACGCCCCGCGCGCCATCCTCTACCGGCGCCGGGAGCGTATCCCCGCCGACCTCGGCACCGCCGTCAACGTCTGCTCCATGGTCTTCGGCAACCTGGGCATGGACTCCGGTACCGGAGTCGCCTTCACCCGCGACCCCGCCTCCGGCCAGCCCGGTGTCTACGGCGACTACCTCCAGAACGCCCAGGGCGAGGACGTGGTGGCGGGCATTCGCAACACCGTGCCCCTCACCGACCTGGAGAAGATCGACGCCCGCAGCTACGAAGAGCTCATGGGCACCATGGAGGCCCTGGAGAACCACTACCGGGACCTGTGCGACATCGAGTTCACCATCGAGCGCGGCAAGCTGTGGATGCTCCAGACACGTGTCGGCAAGCGCACCGCGGGTGCGGCCTTCCGTATCGCCGACCAGCTCGTCGACCAGGGCATGATCACTCTCGACGAGGCGGTCCAGCGTGTCACGGGCGACCAGCTCGCCCAGCTCATGTTCCCGCGCTTCGACGAGAAGGCCGCCGCGAGCGATGAAGCCCACCGCCTCGGCCGCGGCATGAACGCCTCACCCGGCGCCGCCGTCGGCAAGGCCGTCTTCGACTCCTACACGGCCGTCAAGTGGTCGCGCAGCGGCGAGAAGGTCATCCTCTGCCGCCGCGAGACCAACCCCGACGACCTGGAAGGCATGATCGCCGCCGAGGGCATCCTCACCAGCCGGGGCGGCAAGACCTCGCACGCCGCCGTCGTCGCCCGAGGCATGGGCAAGACCTGTGTCTGCGGTGCGGAAGAACTCGACATCGACACCAAGAACCGCCGCTTGACCGCGCCCGCCGGCGAGGTGATCGAAGAGGGCGACATCATCTCCATCGACGGCACCAACGGCCAGGTCTACCTCGGCGAGGTACCCGTGGTGGACTCGCCGGTGGTGCGCTACTTCGAGGGTGAGATCGACCCCGCCTCCGACCAGGCCGACGACCTCGTGCGCTCCGTGGACCGGCTGATGCACTACGTCGACGCCGCCCGCCGCATGTACGTGCGCGCCAACGCCGACACCCCGGAGGACGCCGCACGCGCCCGCCGGATGGGCGCCCAGGGCATCGGCCTGTGCCGCACCGAGCACATGTTCCTCGGCGACCGGCGCCAGCTCGTGGAGAGCCTCATCCTGGCCGACACCGCCGACGACCAGCAGGGATCCCTGGACGCGCTTCTGCCGCTGCAGCGCGCGGACTTCAACGGCATCCTCGGCTCCATGGACGGGCTGCCCGTCACGGTGCGCCTGCTCGACCCGCCGCTGCACGAATTCCTGCCCGACATCACCGAACTGTCGGTGCGCGTGGCCGTGGCCGAGGCCCGCGGAGAGAGCCACGAGAACGACCTGCGCGTTCTGCAGGCCGTGCACAAGCTGCACGAGCAGAACCCGATGCTGGGTCTGCGCGGCGTGCGCCTGGGCCTGGTCGTCCCCGGGCTGTTCACCATGCAGGTGCGCGCCATCGCTCAGGCCGCCGTCGACCGGATCCGCGAGGGCGGCCGTCCCCGGCCGGAGATCATGATCCCGCTCGTCGGCACCGTCCAGGAGCTGGAGATCATCCGCGACGACGCGCTGCGCGTGCTCCGCGAGGTGGGGGAGGAGAACGGCATGGAGTTGGACTTCCCGGTGGGCACCATGATCGAGCTGCCCCGCGCCGCGCTCACGGCCGGGCAGATCGCGGAGAACGCCGCGTTCTTCTCCTTCGGTACCAACGACCTCACCCAGACGGTGTGGGGCTTCTCCCGGGACGACGTCGAGGCCTCGTTCTTCTCGGCGTACCTGGAAAAGGGCGTGTTCGGGGTCTCACCGTTCGAGTCCCTGGACGTGGACGGCGTCGGCCGCCTGATCCGCATCGCGGCGGAGGAGGGGCGCGCTGCCCGCCCGGGGATCAAGCTCGGCGTGTGCGGCGAGCACGGCGGGGACCCCGTTTCGGTGCACTTCTTCCACCAGGTGGGCCTGGACTACGTGTCCTGCTCGCCGTTCCGGGTCCCGGTCGCCCGGTTGGAGGCGGGCCGGGCCGCGGGCAGCTCCCTCTAGCCCTGCTCTCCGAAGGGTTCAGTGCTTCGCCGGAGAAACCGAACGAGTGCGGCGCCCCCGCCCGCCGCGGGGGCGCCGTGGCGGGTGTTCCAGGACTTTCGGGGCACTAGAATCGGCCACTACGGTGGCAGCTGTACAAAAAGGCCACTGTGACCTGTTCGTGATATATTCTTGACCTCTGCGGCTTCCTGTGCGCTGTCCGATCCGCCACCCCACGGGCGGGCGTCGGGCACGGTCGGCCACTCGATCCATGTCCATGCCCCCGGGCGGGGTGTCGCGAACCAGCGGTGGGCAGCGGGCGTCCCAGTGGGGGTACCGCGTCCTGAGTCAACTGTGCGGAGGTGAGCCGGTGCGAACGGCGAGCGACGGTCGCGGCGAAGAGCCGTGGGAGGACCCCACCACACCCCCCGCCTCGGCGGACGACGAGGCCACCAGGGTCTTCTCCCGCGACGGTTTCGCCGAACCCGCTCCCGCGGCACCGGCGGCAGACACCGTTCCTGTGGCACCGGCGGCCGACACCACCAGGGAGTTCACCCGTTCCGACCACTTCGCCGCGGACCCCGAGCACGGGGGCGCGGATGACTTGGGCGGCGGCCCGCCCTTCACCCGGAAGTTCGTCCGGGACCGTCCCCTGCCGCGCGCCCACGACGAGGACCGGCCCCTCTACCGGGACGAACCCGAGCCGCCACCGGAGCCGCGCACACGCCGTCCCGAACCCGCTCCGCCCCGGAAGCCCCGGCGACGCAAGCGCCGACGCTTCCGGGTGCGCTGGCTCATCACCCTGATCCTGATAGCCGCCCTGGCGATCCCGCCAGGCACGTGGGGATGGGTCTGGTACACAGCCCGCCAGGACGACCGGATGGCCTCCGATGCCATCGTGGTGCTCGGCGCCAGCCAGTACAACGGCGTGCCCTCCCCGGTCTTCGAGGCGCGCCTGCGCCAGGCCCAGGTCCTCTACCAGGACGGTGTGGCGCCGGTCATCGTCACGGTCGGCGGCAAACAACCCGACGACGCCTACACCGAAGCCGCCGCGGGCCGGAACTGGCTCGTCGATGTCGGTATCCCCGCCGAACAGGTCGTCGCCGTCGAGGAGGGCAGTGACACCCTCCAGAGCATCGACGCGGTCGCGCAGGTCTTCGACGAACGCGCGTGGCAGACCGCCATCCTGGTTTCCGACCCCTGGCACAGCGCGCGCTCCAAGAGCATGGCCGCCAGCTACGGGATCGACGCGGGCACCTCGCCTGCGCGCACCGGACCCGCGGTCATCGAGCGGGAGACGCAGCTCTGGTACATCACCAGGGAAACCGCCTCGCTCTGGTACTACTGGATCTTCAACGACAGCAGCGACATCCGGGTCAACGCGGCCTGACCTGCGCGATCGGCGCGTTCTGTCGCTGTCGGGAAGTAGAGTCACGGTCATGACGACCAACCCGGGTGAGAACGGCGCGCACAGCTACACCGAGCGCGACACCGAGCGCCTGTCCCAGGAGTCACGCAAGAGCAGGCGGCGCGGCCCCTTCGAACGGGACCGCGCCCGCGTCCTGCACAGCTCGGCCCTGCGTCGGCTCTCCGCCAAGACCCAGGTCGTCCAGCCGGGGGTGAGTGACTTCCCGCGCACCCGGCTGACCCACTCCTTGGAGTGCGCCCAGATCGGCCGAGAGCTCGGCGGGGCCCTCGGCTGCGACCCCGACCTGGTGGAAGCCGCCTGCCTCTCCCACGACCTGGGCCACCCGCCCTTCGGGCACAACGGCGAGCGCGCCCTCGACGAGGCCGCCGCGGCCTGCGGCGGGTTCGAGGGCAACGCCCAGAGCCTGCGCCTGCTCATCCGCTTGGAGGGCAAGGTCATTGCCCCCGACGGCCGCAGCGCGGGCCTCAACCTGACCCGGGCCACCCTGGACGCCACCGTGAAGTACCCGTGGCGCCGCGGTGAGGGCGGCGACACCCACAAGTTCAACTGCTACCCCGACGACGCCGAGGCCTTCGCCTGGCTGCGTGAGGGGGCACCCAACGGCCGCACGTGCTTCGAGGCGCAGGTTATGGACTGGGCCGACGACGTGGCCTACTCCGTGCACGACGTGGAGGACGCCCTGCACGCCGGGCTGGTCAGCATGGCCGCCCTGCGCGATCCCGGTGAGCGCGCCGAGGTCTGCCGTATCGCCGCCGCGTCCTACTGCGACGCCGAGGCCGCCGAGCTCGACGAGGTGTTCACCGACCTGCTGGCCGAACCCGTCTGGCCCCGCGAGTTCACCGGTGACCTAGCCTCGCTCGCCGCCCTCAAGAACCTCACCAGCGAACTCATCGGCCGCTTCTGCCGCGCCGCGGAACGCGCCACCCGCCGGGCCCACGGGCCCGGTCGCCTCACCCGCTACGGGGCCGACCTCGTCCTGCCCCGCCGGGCGCTGCTGGAGTGCGCCCTGCTCAAGGCGGTGGCAGTGCGCTTCGTGATGTCCCGCGAGGAGGCGCGGATCTATCAGGCCGAGGAGCGCCGGACCGTCACCGAGCTGGTCGATGCCCTGTGGCACAGCGCCCCCGGGGCTCTGGACCCGCAGTTCCGGGCTTCCTTCGACAGCGCCCCCGACGAGGCCGCCGCACTGCGGGCGGTTGTCGACCAGGTCGCCTCCCTCACCGACACCTCCGCCACGGCACTGCACGCCCAGCTCGTCACCTGAACTCTCGTCACCTGGACGCTCGTCACCTGGACGCTCGCCACCTGGACGCTCGCTACCTGGGCGCTCGCCATCTGAACGGCCGTCGCCACTGCGGACCTGCAGAGCCTGGTGGGGATGAGCCTGCTGTCAGTGAGCTTCCTGTCAGTGAGCTTCCTGTCAGTGAGCTTCCTGGCAAAGGGGCCTGCTAGCAGAGGGGGCGATTTCCCCTGCTGTGGTGGGGTTGCCCTTGCCCTTGTGGGCTGGGGTGTCCTCCTTTCCCGCCGCCCGATTGTGGCCGTCTCCGCTACGCGCCTCAAGGTCGTCGCCATCGAGCGCTTCGCGCGTCAAAGGCGCTCCACCTTGACCCGCTTCGCTGCGACGGCGGGTTGGCGGCTATCGGTAAAGTTGTGTCCTGAACGTGAACCAGAGGAGGAAGTAGGAACTCTCTGCGGAAGCGGTGCTGCACGCAAAGATGAAGGATCTGGCCCTTCGGAGCCGTCCTGCGGGGGAGGGCTTCAAACCACCTCA
>NZ_BAAHAR010000059.1:0-42596 GCF_054777395.1 Nocardiopsis oceani | reverse complement strand
TCGCCCGTACCGCACAGCGCCTGCTGGCCATGGCCGCGGCGATCTGGCACAACTGGGAGACCAACGCCCCCGTCAAGCGGTCCCTGATCGCCTACGACCACTGAAGACATCGGACTCAATCATCTAGTGGTTCCTAAGTGGGCTTTTCGCCAACGCAGCGAGGTGCCGTGCTGAGCGTCGCGACGGGGTGAACCTCGGCTGACACGGCATTGGCGAGGTCCCATCACCCGACGGGCGCCAGGTGCGGTCTGAGCGGGTCGGTTCGTCGAGAAGTCGCTACGGGGACAGGGAGATCTGTCGACTCTTGGGTTCCGCGTCACGCATGGACGTGTCTCCGGCCACATGTCCAGGTCGACCCGTGTCCCGCATCACATGCATAGACAAATGGATGACCTTGACGGGAACATTCGCGACATTTTCTTGATTATGGCCGGTTTGTGGCGAACAGATGGCCTGGAATAGCACCATGTCCCTGTACAGATCTTCCGTGAAACAGGAGGTTGCAGCATGGCTGAACACCAGGGCCTTCTCCCCTCCGAGCTGCCCCTACAGCTGCTCGACGAGTCCGGCGCCCAGGTCGACAGCGCCGACCTGCGGATGCCCGGCTCCAAGCGCCTCCTCGAGGCCTACACCTCCCTGGTGATCGGCCGACGAGTCAACGACCAGGCCAGCGCCCTCGTCCGCCAGGGCCGCCTCGCCGTCTACCCTTCCTCCCACGGGCAGGAGGCCTGCCAGACCGGCGCAGCCCTCGCTTTGGCCGACGGTGACTGGCTCTTCCCCACCTACCGCGACACCGCCGCCGTCATCGCCCGCGGCGTCGACCCGGTCGAGGTCCTCACCCTCCTCAAAGGTGACTGGCACGCGGGATACGACCCCTACGGCCACAACGTGGCGCCGCAGGCCACTCCGCTCGCCACCCAGCTCCTGCACGCCGTCGGCGTCGCCCACGCTGCCCGACTGCGCGGTGAGGACACCGTGGTCATGGCGCTCTGCGGCGACGGAGCCACCAGCGAGGGCGACTTCCACGAGGCCCTGAACTTCGCCGCGGTCTTCAAGGCACCGGTCGTGTTCTTCGTGCAGAACAACGAGTACGCGATCTCCGTCCCCCTGGCCAAGCAGACCGCCGCGCCCTCCCTCGCACACAAGGGCGTCGGTTACGGCGTCAACGGCGAGCGCGTGGACGGCAACGACGCCGCCGCCGTCCTCGCCGTCCTGGAACACGCCGTCGGTGCCGCCCGCTCCGGTGAGGGGCCGCAACTGGTCGAGGCGCACACCTACCGGATGCAGGCGCACACCAACGCCGACGACGCCACCCGCTACCGCAGTGACGACGAGGTCGACCCCTGGGTGGCACGGGACCCGCTGCGGCGCATGGAGACCTACCTCAAGAAGAAGCGGCTGCTCACGAAGGCCAAGCAGGCCGAGATCACCGAGGAGGCGGAGAGGGTCGCCACCCACATGCGCGAGGGCGTCAACCGGGACGTCGAGCCCGACGGGGCGGACCTGTTCGCGCACGTGTTCGCCTCACCCACCCCGCAGCTGGCGGAGCAGGCCGCCTTCCTGGCCGACGAACTGAGCAGAGAGGGCAACTGACATGGCGACCGAGAAGCTCTCCATGGCGCAGGCGCTCAACCGGGCGATGCGCGACTCCCTCGCCGAGGACCCGTCCGTCTTCGTCTTCGGCGAGGACGTCGGCCCCCTCGGCGGCGTCTTCCGCATCACCGACGGCCTCACCGCCGAGTTCGGTGAGGACCGCTGCTTCGATACCCCGCTCGCCGAGTCCGGCATCGTCGGTATGGCCGTGGGCATGGCGATGAACGGCATGCGCCCGGTGGTGGAGATGCAGTTCGACGCCTTCGCCTACCCGGCCTTCGAGCAGATCGCCAGCCACGTGGCCAAGACCCGCAACCGCACCAGCGGCCGGGTCGCCCTGCCGATGGTCATCCGGGTCCCCTTCGCCGGCGGTATCGGCGGGGTCGAGCACCACTGCGACTCCTCCGAGGCCTACTACGCGCACACCCCGGGCCTGAAGGTCGTCACCCCCGCCACCCCCGAGGACGCCTACTACCTGCTGCGGGACGCCATCTCCTCCCCCGACCCCGTGGTGTTCATGGAGCCCAAGAAGCTCTACTGGTCCAAGGAGGAGGTGGACTTCGACCGGCCCGCGCCCGGGATCGGCGAGGCCGTGGTCCGACGCGAGGGCGCCGACGCCACCCTCATCGCCTACGGACCCTCCGTCCCCACCGCGCTGGAGGCCGCCGAGGCCGCCGCTCAGGAGGGCCGCAGCCTCCAGGTCGTGGACGTGCGCTCCCCCGTCCCCTTCGACGACGAGACCGTGTGCGCCGCGGTGCGCTCCACCGGCCGCGCCGTCGTGGTCGCCGAAGCCAGCGGATACGCCAGTGTCGCCTCGGAGATCGCCGCCCGGGTCACCGAGCGCTGCTTCCACTCTCTCGCCGCCCCAGTCCGCCGGGTCACCGGCTTCGACATCCCTTTTCCTCCGCCGAAGCTGGAGCGCTTCCAACTGCCCAGCGTGGACCGCATCCTCGACGCCGTCGACGACCTGCAGTGGGAGGACCAGTGACCGACCAGATCTTCGACCTCCCCGACCTGGGGGAGGGCCTCACCGAGGCCGAGGTCGTGACGTGGCTGGTGTCCGTCGGCGACACCGTCACCCTCGACCAGCCGATCGCCGAGGTGGAGACCGCCAAGTCCATCGTCGAGGTCCCCTCGCCCTTCGCCGGGACCGTCAGTGTCCTGCACGGTGAGGAAGGCGAGGTCATGGTGGTCGGTGAGCCGCTCATCACCGTGGCGACGGCTGCGGCCGCGCCGGTCGCGGAGTCGCCTGAGGCCGCACCGGTTGCGGAGACGGAAGCTCCGGCGGCCAAAGCCGACGCCGCGGGCGAGCGCTACCGCGAGGAGGAGCGCGCGGGCGCGGGTTCGGGCAACGTCCTGATCGGCTACGGCACCCCCGAGTCCACGGGCTCCGGTCGCCGCCGCCGTCCGCGCAGCCGCCCTCCGGCACGCGGTGAGCAGCCGCCGAAGCCCAAGGCGAACCCGGCCCCCGCCGGGAGCACACCGGTGCGGCGCGTCCCGCTGGTCACCTCGCCGCTGGTCCGCCAGATGGCCAGGGAAGCCGGGGTGCGCGTGGCCGATATCGAGGGCAGTGGCCCGGGCGGACTCATCACCAGGCGCGACGTACGCTCCGCGATCGAGGCGGCCGGGGCCAACACCGCTCCGGTTCCGTCCGCCTCGGTCGCGGTCCCCCCTCCCGCGGCGGCACCGGTCCCCGCACCCTCCCCCGCGGGCGCACCGGCCCCGGTCGAGCCCGGTGCGGTGGACCGCCGCACCGGCCTGGCCGAGGCCCAGCGCGTGGCCATGGGCGGGTTCCGCAAGAGCGTCGCGAACTCGCTCTCGCGCAGTCGCACCGAGATCCCCGAAGCCACCGTGTGGGTGGACGTGGACGCCACCGAGCTGGTCCGACTGCGCCAGTCGGACCCCTCCGGACCCGGGCTGCTGGCCTACCTGGCGCGCTTCGTGCTCGCCGGCCTGCACGCCCACCCCGAGCTCAACGGTTTGGTGGACACCGAGCGCGACGAGCTCGTCCAGTACGACGGCGTCAACCTCGGCTTGGCTGTGCAGACCGACCGCGGCCTGGTCGCCCCTGCCGTGATGGGTGCGCACAAGCTCACCACCATGGAGCTGGACACGGAGATCAGGGCGCTCACCCGGGCTGCCCGGGAGGGGAAGGCCACACCGGCCCAGATGGGCGGGGGAACGTTCACGCTGAACAACTTCGGTTCGCTCCGCGTGGACGGCAGCGCCGCCATCATCAACCACCCCCAGGTCGCGATCCTCGGCGTCGGCCGGATCATCGACCGCCCTTGGGTGGTGGACGGCGAACTGACGGCCCGCAAGATCACGCAGCTGTCGTTCGCCTTCGACCACCGCGTGTGTGACGGCGGTACGGCCGCGGGTTTCATGCGCGTGGTGGCCGACGCCATGGAGAACCCGGCCCAGGCCATCGCCCGCCTGTAGACCGGGTCCACCAGGGAGTCGGCAAGAGACGGAGCGCCCCGGAGGGAGTCGGCGCCCCCGGGGCGCTTCCCCATGTCGGGCTCCGCTGGTCGTGGTCCGCCGGCCTTGCTCCGCCGACTGCGTCCAGGCCACCGGTGTCCGCGGCCGGTCGGGTTCCTACCCGCGGACCATCCGTTCCAGGAGTCCGGCGACCACGGCGATCTGGTGCGGGGTGCGACTGACCAGCAGGTGCTCGTCGCGCGAGTGCGGCCCCGCGCCCACCGCGCCCAGCCCGTCGAGCACGGGACGGCCCAGTGCGGAGACGAGGTTGGCGTCGCTGGCCCCGCCGACCGCCGTCTCACCCAGGCGGACCCCCAAGTCGTCGGCGACCTCCCGCAGGGTGGCGAAGGCCCGCTCCGAGGGCGGGTTGGGGTTCATCGGCGGCCGGTTCCACTCCCCCGTCACCGCGAGGGAGATCCTGGGGTCGGAGACCTCGAGAGCGGCCAGCCCATCGTCGACCCGCCCCATTTCCTCGGGCTCCTGCACCCGCACGTCCACCTTGCAGAGGGCGCGACCGGCCACCACGTTGCGCCCCGTGCCGCCGGAGACCGTCCCCACGTTCACGGTGGTGCCCCGGTCGGGCGCGGACAGGGCAGTGATCCGGGGCAGCACCTCGGCCAGGGCGTGGACCGCGCTCGCCCCGGCGGCCGGGTCGAGGCCCGCGTGGGACTCCACCCCGCGCACCTCCACGTCGAAGAGCCCCATGCCCTTGCGGCGGGTCTTCACCATGCCCTCGCGGCTGGGTTCGAGGACGAGGGTGAGGTCCACCCCCTCGCTGGCGCGCTCGATGTGCGGGCGCGATGCCGGGCTGCCGATCTCCTCGTCGCCGGTGAGCAGCATCCGCACCTCGGGGTGGGGCAGTCCCAGCTCCCGCAGCAGCCGCAGCACCCAGACGCTGTGCACGATCCCGGCCTTCATGTCGAAGCACCCGGGGCCGGTGAGGCTGTCCCCCGCGATGGTCACGGGCCACCCGTCCAGGGTGCCGCCCGGCCAGACCGTGTCGTAGTGGCTGAGGAAGAGCACGCTCCCCGGCGCGGTGCCGGGGTAGGTGAGTTCCAGGACGTCGCCGTACGCGCCGCCGCCGTGCCGGACCCGGTCGGTCGGGTCACCCAGCCGTTCCGCCAGCCAGGACTCGATGCCGTCCAGCCCCGCCGACAACAGGGGCGGTTCGTGGCTGGGGGTCTCCAGCTCGACGAGTCGGCGCAGGTCCGCGATGATCAGGTCCAAGTCCCGCTCGGCCGCCGCGGCCAGTTTCTCCGTCGCAGTGTCAGTCATGCCGCGACCCTTTCAGCTCTCCAGGCCGGCCCGCATCCTGCGCAGCCGCGGACCGAAGGCGCCCCGGATCGCGGTCGCGGCGGCGAGGTCGCCCACCGGGCCCAACCCGGTGCTGATCTCCACCAGGTCGGTGTGCCGGGTTCCCGCACCGTACGGCTCGACCGTGTGCGTGTGCCGCCAGTAGCGGAACGGCCCGCGTACCTGGAGGTCGGTGAACGAACGCCCCTCCTCGTACGCGTCGATGACCGCGGTCCAGCGCACGGGGAAGCATCCGGCCGCGCCCCAGCGCAGGTCGAGGACCTCGCCTACGCAGAAGCGCTCAGGCCAGCGCAGGACCCGCACGCCCGGCGGCATGGCGTCCACGAAGCCCGCCTCGCTGAGGGTCAGAGCGAACACCCGCTCCGGCGGTGCGGCGAAGTCCTCGGTCACCCGGAGTGTGGTGGTGCGCCTCGGGCGGACCGCGCGTCCCCTGTCTGCCTGTCGCACGTTCTTCCTCTTTGCGTCTGTGGAGTCGGCCCGTGAGAGGACGCCGACCGCTGAGCGTTGTGATGGCCCCGAACTGCGGCGCCCCGGAACGCTCTTGGCCCCAGGGCACCGCTTCCGGGGTGGCTAAGTGCCGAGGAAGCCCAAGATGAGCTCGTTGACCCGGTCCGCGTGGGTCCACAGCAGACCGTGCGGTGCGCCCGGGATCTCCACGTACTCGGCAGAGGGCAGTAGCTCGGTGAACCGGCGGGCGGTCGCGTCGATGGGCAGGGTTCGGTCATCGGTCCCGTGCACGATCAGCGTGGGAACATCGATGTCCGGGATGTCCTCGCGGAAGTCGGTGATCCAGGTGAGGGGGCACGCGGCCGCGGCCACCGCACCCATGCCCGAGCCGGTGTTCCAGCTGTTGCGGACGGCCTCCTCGCTGATCCGGTCGCCCAGGTTCTCGTCCAAGTTGTAGAAGTCGTGGAAGAAGCCGGTCAGGTGGGCGTACCGGTCGGCCTCGACCTGGGCGACGATGTCCTCGAAGAAGTCCCTCGGGGCAGCGCCACCGGGGTTGTCGTCCGTCTTCAGCAGATACGGCTGGAGCGATCCGAGGAACACCGCCTTCGATACCCGCTCGGAACCGTAGGCGCCCAGGTAGCGGGCGATCTCTCCGGTCCCCATAGAGAAGCCCACGAGCACGGCGTCCTCGAGGTCCAGACTCTCCAGGACGGTCCTCAGGTCGGCGGCGAAGGTGTCGTAGTCGTACCCGTCCGAGGGGTGCGAGGATTGCCCGAAGCCCCGCCGGTCGTAGGCGATCACCCGGTAACCGGCGTTCAGGAGAGCGGTGGTCTGCCTCTCCCAGGAACGTCCGTCGAGCGGGTAGCCGTGGATGAGGACGACCGGTCGGCCGTTCCCTTGGTCCTCGTAGTACAGCTCGACCGGCTCGGTGTTCTCGGCGTCAACGGTAATGCGTCCCATGCTGCCCCCTACTTGCGTCGGGAACGGTGGTCATCACACGCCACCCACCCTAGGACGCAGTGGCTTTCGGGAGAATAAAGGCAGGTCATGCCTTGGGCCCGGACACAACGGTGCCCCCGGTCCGAGAACCGGGGGCACCGCTGCCTCTCTCCGCCTTCCCAGCCGCCATGCGGCCATACCGCCATGTCGACAAGGCGACGGGCCGATCAGGTTCTGTTGCTACCCGTCGCCCTTGGCCACCAGGGTGAGGACGTCGTACGTGGCGACCGGCTCCCCGTCCTGGTCGGTGACGACCGCGTCCCAGCGGACTTCGCCGTAGTCGGCGTTGGTGCGCGGGGTGATCTGCTTGGCGGTCAGCGTCACCTTGATGGTCGCGTCCTCCTTCACCGGGGTGAGGAAGCGCAGGTGGTCGACGCCGAAATTGGCGAGCACGGGGCCCGGTGCCGGGTCCACGAACAGGCCCGCTGCCAGGGACACCACCAGGTAGCCGTGCGCCACGATCCCGCCGAACAGCGGGTTGGCGGCCGCGGCCTCCTCGTCGGTGTGCGCGTAGAACGTGTCACCGGTGAACTCGGCGAAGTGGTCGATGTCGGCGCGGGTCACCGTGCGCTCGGCCGACTCGATCGTGTCGCCGATCCGCAGCTCGGTCAGGTCCTTGCGGAACGGGTGCACGTCTCCGACGGCGCGGCGCGACCCCGTCGTCCAGTGCCCGGTGATCGAAGTGATCATGTCCGGGGAACCCTGGACGGCCGTGCGCTGCATGTGGTGCTTGACGCCGCGGACACCGCCCATCTCCTCGCCGCCGCCGGCGCGGCCGGGGCCGCCGTGGACCAGGACGGGCAGCGGGGAGCCGTGGCCCGTGGACTCCTTGGCGTCGTCCCGGTCGAGCACGAGGATGCGGCCGTGCCAGGGTGCGACACCGAGGACGACCTCGCGGGCGACGTTCTCGTCGTGGGTGACCAGCGAACCGACCAGGCTTCCCTGGCCGCGCGCGGCGAGCTCCACCGCCTCGGCGACCGTGCTGTACGTGATGACGGTGCTGACCGGGCCGAAGGCCTCCACGTCGTGGGGTTCCTTCGCGCCGGGTTCCGCGCGGAGGAGGATCGGCGACATGAACGCGCCCGACTCGTCGTCCGCGCCGGTCACCTCCACCCGCTCAGGGTCGCCGAACACGAGTTCGCTGGAGGTGCGCAGGGCCTTGACCGCCTTGCGGACCTCCTCGCGCTGGTCCTGGGAGACCAGTGCGCCCATGCGGGCGTCCGGGTTGTCGGCGGCGCCCACCACGACCTTGCGCAGGCGGTCGGTCAGCGCTTCGGTGACGGCTTCGGCCATCGGTTCGGGCACGATGACGCGGCGGATGGCGGTGCACTTCTGGCCCGCCTTGACGGTCATCTCGGTCACGACCTGCTTGACGTACAGGTCGAACTCGGGGTCCTCGACCCGCACGTCCGGGCCGAGGATCGAACAGTTGAGGGAGTCGGCCTCGACGTTCAGCTGGACACCGCCGGTGACCACGTTCGGGTGGTTGCGCAGGATCGCACCGGTGGCCGCGGAGCCGGTGAAGCCCACGATGTCCTGCGGGCCGAGGTTGTCGAGCAGCCCTCGGTGGCTGCCGACCAGGAGCTGGATCGACCCTTCGGGCATCAGACCGGACTCGACCATCCGCTTGACCACGGCGACGGTCAGGTAGGCGGTCTGACCCGCGGGTTTGACGATGCTGGGCAGACCCGCGAGAAAGGCCGGGGCGAGCTTCTCGAGCATGCCCCAGACGGGGAAGTTGAACGCGTTGATCTGCACGGCCACGCCCGGGCGGGACGTGTAGACGTGCTGGGCGACGAACGTGCCGCCCTTGCTGAGCTGCTCCAGCGGGCCGTCGAGGACGACGGTCGAGTTGGGGAGCTCGCGGCGGCCCTTGCTGGAGAAGCTGAAGAGGGTGCCGAAACCACCGTCCACGTCGACCATCGTGTCGCGCTTATTGGCGCCGGTCCGGTGGGAGAGGGCGTAGAACTCGTCCTTGTACCCCATGAGGTGCTTGGCGACTTCCTTGAGGATGTTCGCCCGCTGGTGGAAGGTCAGTGCCCGCACCGCGGGCCCGCCGACCTCGCGCGCGTACTCGACCATCGCTGCGACGTCGGGGCCGTTCTTCGAGATCCGAGCGACGGTCTCTCCGGTGTTCGCGTCGGCCAGGGGCGCACCCTCGTCCGCGGGGGTGAACCACGAACCCTGCGCGTAGCTCTCCAGTGCTTCGGACACGTGACGGTCCTCTCCTCGGTGTGGGTCTCTGGGGACAGTATTACAGACCGATCGGTCAGTAACTAGTCGCATGTCCATGGCACCCCGACCACCAGCGGTTTCCGGCGGGGCCGTACGCCACGGAACACGCACTCGGGGGTCACCTGTCCAGGCAGGCGGAGTCCGCTTACCTTGGATCCATGACGAACTACGCGCGGATGTACCGTCTCGGCTTCACCCCTTGGGAGCGCTACGGCCCCGCGGCCGGGGCCCAGCTCCGCTCCTGGCTCGAACGCGAGTCGAAGGACCGCGAGAGCCCCGGTAGAGCCCTCGACATCGGCTGTGGCCGGGGCCAGTTCACGCCCGAACTCGCCCGCCACGGCTGGGAGGCGGTCGGCCTCGACTTCGTGCCCGCAGCCATCGAGGCCGCCCGCGAGAAGAACGCCGACGACGTCACCTACGTCGTCGGCGACGCCACCGATCTCTCACCCGACCTGGGCACCTTCGACCTGTTCCTGGACATCGGCTGCTTCCAAGGGCTCGACCAGACCCAACAGGCCGCCCAGGGCCGCAGCGTCACCGACCTCGCCGCCCCGGGAGCGACCCTCCTGATGCTCGCCTTCGGCCCGTCCATCTACCGGCGCATGGTCGAGGGGGTCTCCCAGGCGGAGGTCGAAGCGGCCTTCCCCGAATGGGAGCTGATCGACGTGGAGGACGCGTCCACCGAGGGCCTGGGCTGGCCCATGAACCGCACCAACCCCAAGTGGTACCGCTTCCGCCGCGTCTCAGGGTGACCGTCCGGCCGTCACCTGCGAACCACGGTGAGGCTTCCGGGCCACGGTGATGATCCGGCATACCTCGGACGGTTCCGCGGGATATCATGCGTGCACTTGGCGGTGACGGTAGGGCGGATGGCCTGAACCACGATGTCCCGGACAGCCTGGTGGGGGCGATCGACGCGGATGCCGAGAAGCAGAGGCACCCCCGCAGCGCGTACCTGAACGCCAACGCACGGTTCGAGGATCCGGACGTCATGGAACGGGCAAGGGAATGATCTGGCTGATCGACAAGTCCGCCTTCGTGCGTCTGGCCTCGAGCCCCGACGCACCCGAATGGGCTTCCCGGATGCAACGGGGCATGGTGTGTATCCCGGCCATCACCCGGTTGGAGGTCGGATCGGCCGCACAGTCCGGAGCCGAGCTGCGGGACTTCATGGCGCGCCCGCCGTTCTCGGTCATGCCGGTCCAGAACGCCACACCCCCGATGGAGAATCGTGCGATCGAGGTTCAGGTGATGCTCGCGGACAAGGGGCTGCACCGGGGCCCGGGTGCCCCCGACCTGCTCGTCGCTGCGATCGCCGAACTCGCCGGTCTGACCCTCCTTCACCTGGACAAGGAGTTCGAGCTCATCGCCGAAGTCACCGGGCAGCCGGTGGAACGCCTCCGCATGGCTTGAGGCGGGGTGCCCGCTGGCGCTAGCGCTGAAGAGTGCTCAGGAGGTTGGTCCACTCGGAGCTCTGGAAGGTCAGGTGGCCGTGCTGGCGGTGTTTCGTGTCGCGGACCAGGACGCTCTGCCCTTCCGCGACCTCCACGCAGTTGCCCTGCGCTCCGGTGTACGAAGAAACGTGCCACCTGAGCGATGTGGGGTCTTCAAAGGACTTCATGTCACCATCCATCTTGTCTGCGGTACTGCTAGCTGATGCGCTGAATCGCGTCCTTGACCAAGCCTTCTGTCTCGGACAGCGACGCCGCGTCCTGCCACAGGCTGTCGAACATGCGGCTGTGCAGCGAGATCTCGTCCTCTGCTTCGAGGTAAATGGCGCCCCCGGAGTACTCGACATAGGCCAGGGCGTAGTCCTTGTTGACCACGGTGTAGTCGAGCAGAACAAACGCGCCGTAACTGGCTGCGTGGACACCCGATGTGAAAGGCAGAATTCTGATGCTGAGGTTGTCCCGCTGACCCATGGCCAGGAGGTACTCCAGCTGTTCCTGGTGCGTGTCGGGGCCGCCCACCTGGCGATAGAGGGCTGATTCGCTGATGACTGCCAGAAGCTCCGCCGGATCATCTCCGGTCAGTTTCTCCTGTCTGCGTTGGCGAAGACTCACAGCATCCTGGACCTGCTCCTCAGTGAAGGGGACCTGGATGCCCTTCTCAAAGACAGCTCGGTAGTACTCAGGGGTCTGCAGAATGCCGGGGATCAGCTCCGGCTCGTAGGTGCGAATCCTGCGTGCGGCGCTCTCCACGCCGACGAACAGGCTGAACCAGTCGGGGAGTGCTGACTTGTAGCGCTGCCACCAGCCGGGCTGCTTTGCGGCGTAGGCCAGGTCGGCGAAGGATTCGATCACGTCCGCCGGGACCCCGTAGTGCATCATCAGAAGTCGGGCATCACCAGGGGAGATGACGCTCTCGCCGCGCTCCACGCGCGACAGCGTGGCCTTGCTGAAACCCGCCACCGCAGCTGCCTCAGCCGAGGAGCGTTTGCCCCGCGACTCCTTGAGGAAGTTGGCCAAGCCGAGCCTGGCCACCATCGGACTTCCGACTGACACCGGCGCTCCACCTCTCGATGCGGACATGCGACGGCATCAGTCTCGCGCATCTGGCAGGCGTCGACAACTTTCTGCAAATCTATCTGTGAGATTTTCATTGAGAGTCTTGCGATGGATCGAATCTCAGTGCACTATCGAAGCTAGCAGGGAGTGACGTGGTGCATACCTGAGTCGCAGAAACCTGTGCTGTGTCTGATGGCTAGCGCGTCAGGGAGGACGTTATGAGTGTTGGTCGGATAGTGGGACCCCGGCGGCCCGGTGGCGGGGTGGGGCGGTCGTCGGCTCCGTGGTGGCGGTACACCGACGGGAACGAAAAGGGGGTGGCACGAGCGCGCAGCTGGTTCCTGCGCGACACGCGGCTCCAGGGCGGGCACGGGTCCTGGGTCGAGCTGGTCGCCAGCGAGCTCGCCACGAACGCCGTCCGCCACACGGCGAGCAGCGAGAAGTACGGGCGGATGGGCCTCTCGATGGAGTTCCTCAACAGCGACACAGTCCTGATCGGGGTGCTGGACCAGGGGCCCAGGTGGGGTTGCCCCGGGTCGATGCCCCGAGTGATCAACCGTCAGCCCGATGAGATGAGCCCGAGCGGTCGGGGTCTGTGGCTCGTCGACCGGATCGCGGATTTCTGGTGGTGGGAGGGCTACCCCGGACAGCCGCTGTACCTGCGCGCGATGGTCCGCCTCAACCGGGAGCCGGGGCTGGAGAACGAGACCGTCTGAGGTCGGCGCGCCGGGAAGCGCAGCTCCGCTGAGCCGGGGCCATCGACACCCGCGCGCTCCCAGAAACACAGTGCCCGGGCCGGTGCTCCAACACCGGCCCGGGCTGATCAACCACCTGAACCAGACAGGGGATTGACCATGCAGCACCCTACCGGGCGACACCACAGGCGTTGCCGGAGTCTGACCGAACACTTGTGGGCTCTCTTCGCCCTCACCCTCGCCTCGGCGCTGGCCTACCTCTTCATCCCGAACCCTCCAGCTCGGGTCGCGATCGCGCCCGCACCGGAAGGTCTGCAGGGTTCGGACGACGTCCCGAGCCTGGAGCCCTCGACATCCACCGCCCCGGAAGTCTCCGAACACCGGGCGAACGACTACCTCGACCCCGACCAGGTCGCTGGCGCTCTGGTCCGCCCCTACCTCTCCCCGGTCCCCCGGCCGCGTGTGCCCGTCGGTGACCTGCTCGCATCCCCCGGTACAGCAGCGCCAACGGAAGAGTTCGACGACCTCGCCTCGGTGATCCGCACCTACCTCCGGGTCTGCGGCTGACACCCGCGAAAACCCCCGAGGGAGCGGTGTTCTGGCCTGACCCGGACACCGTTCCCTGCCACGCTGCCCTTGGGGAGAAGCGTTAGGTTGCGGGGGCATCCGAAAACGAAACCCCCTGAAACGAAACTCCCTTGCGTTGAGGAGAGCTCCATGTCCCCTGTTCAGATCGTCCGCACGGTGGCCATTGCGTTGGTCGCCGGTGGCCTCTCCCTGGGCCTGGTGCCCGCTGGGCCGTGCGGGGCGGGGTGGTGGGACCCGGTCAGTACCGGCGACGGCTCCTTCGGGTGGTTCGCTTACGAGGGCATGCCCGGATCGTTGGCCACTACCTGTGAAACAGCTATGGCACCGGTGGGCTCGTGGGCGATCGCGCTGGTCGTGGTCGGGGCGAAGCTGGTGCTGGGGGCGTGGTTCCACACCTCCTACCGGCCCAAGGCGCAGCCCAAGCAGCCCAAGCAGCCAAAGCAGCAGGAACAGCCCGACCAGCCCGAGCAGTAGTCACGCCCGGGCACGACCCCGGATGTCCCTCGCGGTCTCGCCGAACTCGGCCTTGAGCATCCGGCCCAGGTGCCCCGAGTCCAGTACCCCCCAGCGGGCGGCGATGGCCGAAGTACTGCGGTCCGCGAGGAGCGGGTCTCCGAGGTCGCGGCGGATGCGGGACAGGCGTTCGGTGCGGATCCATCGAGCCAGGGTGAACCCCCTGGCCTGGCACAGCTTGTACAGGTAGCGGGGCGAAACCCGGTGGGCGGCGGCAACCGATTCCACGGACAGGCCGGGGTCCGCCAGGTTGGCCAGGCAGTACGCCTGAATCCGCTCCCAGGGGTCCTCCGCCTCCTCGGGGACGGCGTCGACGAAGGCCGCGCACACCAGGGACACCAGTGCCGTGGCGAGGTGGTGCTGCGCGCTGGCGACGGCGTCGGAACCCGCACCGCCCGCCACCCCCTGGAGCATGGTGGTCAGCAGCGCCCCGGTGCCGCGTTCGGCACGCACGGGGGTCGCGACCCGCTGCCGGAGCCGGTCCGCGTGGGCACCGAACAGGTACGCCGGAATCCCGACGACGACGGTGTCGTAGGGCTCCCAGAACGGCAGCTCGTAGGGGCGTTCGGTCTCGTAGACCACCAGGTCGCCCGGGGTGAGCAGGCAGCGCCGGTCGTGCTGGTCGACCCCGGCTTTCCCGGAGCGGTGCCAGGCGACCTTCAGCAGATCCGGGTCGGAGGAACCCATCAGCGAGCGTTCCCGCCGCACCACCATCGGGTTGGCCTGGATCCGGGTGAGTACCAGTTCGTCCACCCGGGTGGTGGAGACCTCGCCTTGGAAGGGGCTGCCGTTCTCGGCCCGCATGCGCAGGGGCGCGAAGGCCTGGGAGGCGGCGGCTTCGAAGCGGTCGATCCGGTCGGTGGCGTGCACGGTGGCCATACCCGTCTCCCTTCCTCCACGCCCGGCTCCGGCATGGGTGTCCTCAACCCGAGGACTTCCCCGGATGTTAGCCGTGTCACTTAGAGCCTGGTGACAATGGGTGTTGGGCTTCCTTGCCCTTGGGGCCCTTGGGGTGTGCCTCTTTCGGCGTACGTGAGGGAGGTCCGCGTGGGTGGGGAAGGTCCGCGCGAGCGGGGGTTTGTTGTTGGGTGCGGGGTTCCCCGTTTCCTGCCGCTTGATGGTGGCCGTCTCCGCTGCGCGCGTCAAGGTCGTCGCCGTCGAAGCGCTGGCGCGCTATCGAGGGCGCTCCACCTTGACCCGCTTCGCTGCGACGGCGGGTCGGCGGCAGTCAGGAAACGGGGGACGTGTGGTCGGGGCGGCGAGGGCCCTTCGGGCCCCGGGCCTTCGGCCCGGTCCGGCCTTCGGCCCGGTCCGGCCTTCGGCCCGGTCCGGCCTTCCGGCCGTGAACGGCCGGATTCCCGCCCATCCGCCCGGCATCATCGGCCAGCGCGTCGCAATCCAGTGACCAGCCAGCGACGAAGTGCCCGAGCAGGCTAGGCGCATGGTCGAGCGCGTCCCACCGGGCTTTCGGTCAGGCGTGGCCCCCGTTTTCGAAGATGATCTTGCCCCTGGTGCCACCCTCGGCCGTCGAGGGTTGAGACAGGGGCAAGATCATCGGGGGTCAGCCGGTTTCGGACGCAACGGTCACCTTCGCCGAGCCGGTTTCGGACACCGGGACCGTCCTGGGGTGCCCGCTACCCCCGGTGGAAGCCACCCGGAGCGGTGAACCCCCCTCTCAGAAGCACCGGGGGGCCGGTGAACCCCCCTCGCAGAAGCACATTCGGTGCCCAAAATGCTTCCAGCAGGGGGGTTCGATGCCCTGGAGCCCACACCCGACCGGTCCACCGGCACCACCCGCACCCGTATGGGCCACTTACCGCCGAGCCGCAGGCCCGGTGGGACGCGGCCGACCACCCGGGCACCTGATCGGGCCCTTCGTCGCCCACCGGTCACTGGATTGCGACGCGCCTGCCGACACAGCCAGACCCACGGGCGGGAATCCGGCCGGCCACGGCCGGACCCGGCCGCAGGCCGGGGCCCTCGCCGCCCCGACCACACGTCCCCCGTTTCCTGACTGCCGCCGACCCGCCGTCGCAGCGAAGCGGGTCAAGGTGGAGCGCCCTCGATAGCGCGCCAGCGCTTCGACGGCGACGACCTTGACGCGCGCAGCGGAGACGGCCACCATCAAGCGGCAGGAAACGGGGAACCCCGCACCCAACAACAAACCCCCGCTCGCGCGGACCTTCCCCACCCACGCGGACCTTCCCCACCCACGCGGACCTCCCCCACGCCGAAAGGACCACACCCCAAGGGCCCCAAGGGCAAGGGAGCCCAACACTCTTTGTCACCAGCGTAGGGCGAACAAGGCGTGCGGAAAACGGCGAGCGCCCGTGCGGAGAAGGGCGAGTCCTCCCGGCGTCGCGTGACTACGGTCACTCGAAAGGCGACGAAAGGACTGCCATGGGAGATCATGTCCACGAGGACCTGCGCACCGACATGTTCATCGACGGCGAGTGGACCGCCGGGACCGGCGAGGGGGCCATCCCCACGTACGACCCGGGCACCGGCACCGTCATCACCGAGGTCCCCGTGGCCGGTGAGACCGACGTGAACGCCGCGGTGGACGCCGCCGTGAAGGCCTTCGAGTCGGCGGAGTGGGCGGGCATGCTCCCCAACGCCAGGGCGAAGCTGCTGCTCAACCTGGCCGACCTGCTGGAGTCCGACGCCGAGGCCTTCGCGCGGCTGGAGACCACCGACCAGGGCCAGCCGCTCGGTGTCAGCGCAGGGTTCGCCGTCCCGAACGCCGTCGAGCACCTGCGCTACTACGCCGGCTGGGTCACCAAGATCACCGGGATCACCGCTCCGCTGTCGGTGCCGGACGTGGACTACCGGACCCGCCGTGAACCGCTCGGCGTGTGCGCGCTCATCACGCCGTGGAACTTCCCGCTGATGATCCTCATGTGGAAGCTCGCCCCGGCCCTAGCCACCGGCAACACCGTGGTGATCAAGCCCGCCGA
The DNA here is from genome assembly GCF_054777395.1 of Nocardiopsis oceani. NCBI lineage: Bacteria > Bacillati > Actinomycetota > Actinomycetes > Streptosporangiales > Nocardiopsidaceae > Nocardiopsis > Nocardiopsis oceani. The sequence goes on along the minus strand of NZ_BAAHAR010000059.1, from coordinate 26,267 downwards.
GCAGACCCCGCTCACCACGCTCCGCCTCACCGAGCTCGTGCGCCGCGCGGGCATCCCCGACGGTGTCGTCAACGTGGTCACCGGCGGCCCCGAGGTCGGCAAGGCCCTGGTCGGCCACCCCAAGGTCGCCAAGGTGTCCTTCACCGGCTCCACCGAGGTCGGACGTGAGATCGCGGCGAAGGCCGGCCGCGACCTCAAGCACGTCTCGCTCGAACTCGGCGGGAAGGCGCCGTCCATCATCACCGCCGACGCCGACATCGACGCCGCGGTCCAGGGCAACCTCATGGGCGGTCTGCTCAACTCCGGCCAGGTCTGTGCCGCCTACACCCGCTTCTTCGTGGACGCCGCCCGCCACGACGAGTTCGCGGAGAAGCTGGCCGCCGGAGCCGCCTCGATGCGCCTGGGCCACGGCCTGTCCGAGAACACCGACCTCGGCCCGGTGGTCTCCGCTGAGCAGCGAGACCAGGCCGAGCAGTACGTGTCGATCGGCCGCGACGTGGACGGCGCCCACCTGCACGACCGCACCCCCGCCGGGGGCGACGGCTTCTTCGTCCGGCCCGCCGTGTTTTCCGGTGTCACCGACGACATGCGCATCGCCCGGGAGGAGATCTTCGGCCCGGTCCTGTCCGTGCTGCCCTACGAGGACCCCGACGAACTCGTCTCCCGGGCTAACGACACCGACTACGGGCTCGCCGCCGTCGTGTGGTCGCGCGACATCGGCGTCGCCAACCGGCTGGCCGCCCGGGTGCGCGCGGGCACGGTGTGGATCAACATGCCCCCGATCCTGGACGCCGCCGCTTCCTGGGGCGGCATGAAGGCCTCAGGGATCGGAAGGGAGAAGGGCTGGTCCGGAATCGAGGCGTTCACCCAGGTCAAGAGCGTGTGGACCAACTTGGCCTGAGTCGCCTTCCCGACAGGTCCCCTGAGCAATGCGTCGATGTGTCGACTTGTCGAAAAGTACCCCGCCGTCCCCGTGCCTGCCGCCTCCCTGCCCCACCGACCCTGCGCCCAGCCGTCCACCTGCCCGGTGGCCCCGCGTCCGACACCGTCCGGCATTACCCACCCAAGGACCCGCCATGGCCGACCCGAAGCATCCGCTCGACGCGCTCGCCCCCGACGAGATCACCGCGACCCGCGACCTCCTGGCCCGTACCGGGCACGCCACGCCCGAGAGCCGGTTCGTGTACGTGGGCCTGAAGGAACCGGGAAAGAAGTCCCTCCTCGCGCACACGCCCGGTACCCCGTTCGAACGCCGGGTCAGGGTGCTGCTCCTGGACACCGCAGGCGGGCCCTCCCGGGACCTCGTCGTGTCCCTCACCCACGGCCGGATCGACGGCGACCGGGCCCTGGACGCCGTCACGGACGGCCAGGTTCCGGTCCTCGAGGAGGAGTTCGAACTGGTCGAGGGGGTACTCAACAACGACGAACGCTGGCTGCGTGCGCTCGGCGACCGCGGCCTGGACCCCGCCAAGGTCCGGGTGGCGCCGCTCTCCGCGGGAGTCTTCGACGACGAGTACCCCGATGAGCGCGGGCGCCGGATCCTGCGCGGCCTCGCCTTCGTCCAGGAGCACGAGACCGACATCGCCTGGGCGCACCCCGTGGACGGGCTCGTCGCCTACGTCGACGTCACCAACCACACCGTCGACCGCGTCCTCGACTTCGGGCCCGTTACGGTTCCCGCGGCATCCGGCGACTACACCGACCCGGCCGTCGCGGGACCGAACCGCACCACCCAGAAGCCCATCGAGATCACCCAGCCGGAGGGGCCGAGCTTCAGCCTCGACGGCAACCTGCTGACGTGGGAGAACTGGTCACTCCGCGTCGGTTTCGACGCCCGGGAGGGCTTGGTCCTGCACCAGATCGCCTTCTCCGACCGGGACCAGGGCCGCGAGCGCCCGATCATCCACCGCGCGTCGATCGCCGAGATGGTCGTTCCCTACGGCGACCCGTCACCCGTGCGTTCCTGGCAGAACTACTTCGACACCGGCGAGTACATGGTCGGCCGGTTCGCGAACCCGCTCCAGCTCGGCTGCGACTGCCTCGGCGACATCACATACATGGACGCCGTGATCGCCGACGAGTCCGGCGCGCCCAAGACCCTGCCCAACGCGGTGTGCATGCACGAGGAGGACTTCGGGGTCCTGTGGAAGCACACCGAGCTCTGGTCCGGGAGCGTCGAAACCCGTCGCCAGCGCCGCATGGTCATCTCGTTCTTCACCACGGTCGGCAACTACGACTACGGGTTCTACTGGTACCTCTACCTCGACGGCACCATCGAGTTCGAGGCCAAGGCCACCGGCATCGTCTTCACCTCGGCCCACCCCGGCGGCGACTACCCCTACTCGGCAGAGATCGCCCCCGGCCTCGGAGCGCCCCTGCACCAGCACCTCTTCTGCGCGCGGCTGGACATGAACCTGGACGGCACCACCCACCGGGTCGAGGAGATCGACGCCGCCCGGGTGCCCATCGGCCCCGAGAACCCGCGCGGCAACGCCTTCGCCCAGAAACGCACACCCCTGGCCACCGAACTCCAGGCCCGGCGGCTCGCCGACACCTCCGTCGACCGGGTGTGGCACGTGTCGAACCCGAACTCCCTCAACCACGTGGGCCGACCGGTCGCCTACGCCCTGCAGCCCGAGGGCAAACCGGTGCTGCTCGCGGACCCGGCGTCCTCCGTGGCCGCCCGCGCGGCCTTCGCGACCAAGCACCTGTGGGTCACCGCGCAGGACGACTCCGAGCGCTACCCCGCCGGTGACCTGGTCAACCAGCACCACGGGGGCGCTGGTCTGCCCGAGTTCACCGCCGACGACCGGAGCATCGACGGCCGGGACGTGACCGTCTGGCACACCTTCGGCCTGACCCACGCGCCACGCCCCGAGGACTGGCCGATCATGCCGGTGGACTACACGGGCTTCAAGCTGCGCCCGGTGGGCTTCTTCGACCGCAACCCGGCGTTGGACGTCCCGCCGAGTCCGACCAGGCGCGCGCACCGTCCCACCGGGACAGACTCCCCCGGTAGCTCGGACGGCCCCGGCGGCGAAGGCTGCTGCGGCGGCTGACCGGTTCCGGGGCCTCGCCGGCGCCAACCGCCGTCACCGACCCCGTCACCACGCGTGGATTTATCGACAAATCGACCTGGGGGCGGTCCTCGCGCCGAGGTTCCGGAGACCCCTGCCCTACCCGGGGTATCCGGATCCTAACGGGTCAGCGGCAGAACCTCCGCGCCCGGCAGCTCGGCCAGCAGCGGCCCGGGGACCCGCAGCTTGGACCTGCGCAGGCCGCTGCCCACAACCACCCACGGGGTGTCGTGCACCGCCTTGTCCACCAGGACCGGCCAGCCCTCGGGCAGCCCGAACGGCGTGATGCCCCCGTACTCCATACTGGTCAGCCCGGTCGCCTCGCCCATGGGGGCGAACGACGCCTTCCGTGCTCCGAGGTGGCGGCGCAGGGTGCCGTTGACGTCCGCCCGGTCCGTGGCCAGCACCATGCACGCCGCGTAGGTCACCTCGCCGCCGCGCTTGGCCGACAGCACCACGCAGTTGGCGCTGGTGTCCAAGGTCAGCCCGTAGGTCTCACAGAAGGCCTCGGTGTCCGCCAGCTCCGGGTCGATCGCGGCGGCCCGGACCGAACCGTCGAAGGGGGCGATGGCCTCGCGTACCGGATCCGCCACCAGTTCCGGGTGGTCGTGCGCCGGCACCCACTCGATCCGTTCAGTCATGGCCGCTCCCCGTTCCTGTTCACGTTCCCGTACACGTGCTCGGAACCGTGGTCCCGTTACGTGCGCCACCATGATGCCGCACGCGGGGCACGGAAACTGGCCGCACCCGGACACCCGGGCGCACACCCTAACCGGCCAGTACCTCTTAGGGTTCGCGCTATGCGCCAGAGAAACCTTGGGGGAAGGTTCACGGGCGTGGTCGTCTCGACGTTCGCACTGGTGGCGGTGTTGGCACCGCCGTCCCTCGCCGGTGAGTCGGGGGTCCAGGCAGCGAGTGATACCGAGAGCCCGTCCCCACACCACAACGAGAAGATCACCGAGTACCACACCAGTGCAGTGGTCCACCCGGACGGGACCGTGGACGTGGTCGAGGAGATCACCTACGACTTCGACACCAACTCCAGCCCCGGCATCTATCGGGACATCCCGGTCGTCCTCGAGCGCAGTCTCTTCACCGAACGGGTCGTCGAGATCCGGGACCTGGACGTCACCAGCCCGACCGGCGCCGAGACCCGGCTCGACAGCGCGGGAGTGGAGGGCCGCGACTACGTCATCCAGGTCGGCTTGGAGGACGAGCCCGGCACCCACGTCACGGGGGAGCAGACCTACGCACTCTCCTACACCCTCGAAGGCGCGCTTCTGGCGCTCGACGACCACGACGAGTTCTACTGGGACTTCGTCGGACCCGGCTGGGATGTTCCCAAGGAGAACGTCTCGGTGTCGGTCACCGCCCCGGAGGTCATCGACATCTCCTGTTATCGGGGCCGGGAGGGCTCGACCACTGCCTGCGACAGCACCGGTTCCGACGGGAGCGCCGTCGAAGCCAGCGAACCCCACCTCGGCTCCTCGGAGATCCTCACCGTCGCCGTGTCCATGCCCAAGGGCGAGGTGGACACCTCTGCCTCACTGCACGAGACCCGAAGCTCCTGGATCCCGGGACCGCACGTCTTCGTCCTCGCCCTCGTACTCGTCCTCGCCGTGGTCGCAATGGCGGCCTTCCGAGTCCGTTCCGGCGCCGCGGCCCGGAACCGCTTCGACCGGATCCCGCCCGGGCTGAGCCCGGCGGCCGCGCACACGATGCACCGTTCGACCGGGATGCTCACCCCCAAGGACCTCATGATCATGCTGGTCCAACTGGAGGAGCGCGGACTGGTCACCTCCCAGCCGCACCCGGGTACCCCCGGTGACTGGATCTTCCACCTGCGGGTGAACCCCCGGGACCCTGCCCTGAGCCCCGCCGAGCACGTGCTGCTGCGGGACCTGTTCGCCGGCGCTCCCAGCACCGATCTGCAGAACATGGCCATGTTCCTGCGCCCCTCGCTCACCCAGTCCCTCAACCGGTGCCTGTACGAGGAGAAGCGGGCTCTCGGCCTGTGCCCCAAGCCGGCCACCTACCTGTTGGGGCGGGTACTTCCACCGGTGGTGTGCCTGGGGGCCGGGCTGGCCCTCCTCTTCACCGGGGACGCCATGCCCGTCCCGGGTGCCGGCTACATCGCGCTCCTGCTGTTCGGGTACGCCCTCGCTTCGGTCACCCTCCTGGGCTTCGGCCCGTACAACGCCGACGGGCGCCGGGTGCGCGGCCTCCTCAAGCAGGCCCGTGCGGACTCCTCGACCGGCGGGCCGGCGTCGGTGATCGGGTCGCCCTCCTGGGAGCTGGCCGTCGGCATGCCCAGTGAGGAGCTGGACCGGTTGGCCCACGCCCACCAGCAGCACACGTACGGCCCGCGCCCCTACTACTACGACCGCATGTACATGGACCGCTGGCGCCGGGTGGCCGGCCGCGGCATGTACCCGCAGTCCTCGGGCGGGGGAGGGGCGGGCGGGTTCTCCTCCGGCGGCGGTTTCGGCGGCGGTTCGGCCGGTGGCGGCGGTGGCGGCGGCGGAGGGGGCAGCCGCTGACCCCGCCGGGGAGGGACCGCCGGTGCGGCAACTGTCCGCATCTGGCCTGATAACAGACGCTGTGTAGGGTTTTGGCGCCGTACAATCCGAAACATGGAGTCCCCCAGTCCCGACCCCCACTCCGGTATCACGCTGCACGGGCGAGTGGTCGTCGGCGCGCGTATCGGCGGCGACGGTTCGGTTTCCGTGTACACCGGACGAGACAACGTCACGGGCCAGCCCGTCACCGTGACTCTGCTCGACCCGCGTATGGCGGCCGACCAAACCACCGCCCACGCCTTCCTCGGGCGGGTCCAAGCCTTGGCGGGGATCTCCGCGCCCAACCTGGTCCGCGTCCTGGGCGACGGACGGGACGGTGACCACGTGTACGTGGTCACCGAGGACACGCCGGGGGAGACCCTCGCCGACGTGCTTGGCGGCGGTGACCAGGGCCTTCGCTACAGCCCGCACATGGCGCTCTCGATTATCGCCGATGTGCTCGCCGCGCTGCGGGAGACCCATGACGAAGGGGTGGTCCACGGTGCCCTGACCCCGGATGACGTGGTCCTGGACGATGACGGCGGGGTGACCGTCACCGGTCTGCAGCTGTTCGACATCGATGAACTGACCCCGCGCACCGACGTGCACGCGGTGGGGACACTCCTGTACTCGCTGATGACGGGCACCCTCGACATCGAGGAGGGGGCGTCCCTGCGTCCGTCGGCCGTGGTCCCGGGCCTGCCGCCGGACCTGGACATGCTGGTCGCCAACGCCACCGAGCCGAACCCCCGGTACCGTCCGCGGGACGCCGGCCAGTACCTCAACCTGGTGGAACAGGTCCTGAGATCGTTGCCCCAGCCCTCGGACGAACGCGGCGAAACCCAGCCGATCCCCGTGGTCGGTGCGGCGGCCGCGGCCGGATCCCCCTCCCACGGCCCTGCCCCGGACGGGGCCGGCGAGGGCGGCACCCCGCTGTGGCGGCGGCGTACGCCGATCCTGGTGCTGGCCGGGGTACTGGTGCTGACCCTCTTCGCGGCCGGGTGGGCCCTGGTCTCCGACGAGTCCGAGGAACTCCCCGACCTCGCCGGGTTCTCCCCGCAGACGGCCGAGGCCGAACTGGCCGCCCTCGACCTCGAGCTCACCTACACCTACGAGGACGCCTACAGCGACGAGATCGAACCCGGCGAGATCGCCGAAACCGACCCCGCGGCTGGAACCGAGTTGGAGGGCGGAGAGGAGGTCCTGCTGTCGGTCTCGGTCGGTGCCCAGCACGTCGAGATCCCTGACGTGGTGGGTGGTACCGAGAACGAGGCACTCGAAACCCTCCGCGAGGCCGGCTTCACCGACGTCGATGTGGAGCAGGAGCACTCCGCCGACGAGGAGCCGGGCACGGTGCTGTCCTCAGAACCCGAGGTGGGCGAAAAGGGAGACCGCGAGGAGCCGGTGACCATCCTGGTCAGCGAGGGCGTCATCGTGCCCGACCTCATCGGTATGGGTCAGGCCGAGGCTGCCGAGGCACTGGAGGGCCTGGACCTCTCCTATTCCGTTGCGGAGGCTCCCAGCGACACCGTTGCGGAGGGAGCGGTCAGCGGCCAGGACCCCGAACCCGGTGCCATCGTGCCCGAGGACGGCGCGGTCACGCTCACCGTCTCCACCGGCCCCGAGGAAGAAGAGGAGGAGCCGGAGGACGACGATGACGACGACAGCGAAGAGGGCGACGAAGGCCGGGAGGATCCGGGCGACGACTGCTCCGGGGACGCCTGGAGCCCGCGGAAGGTCTACGACGACGGCGACGTCGTCCACTACGAGGGCCGCGAGTACGAGGCCCGCTGGTGGATCCAGGGCCTTCCCCCGGACGCTGGCGAGGAGTGGGGCGCCTGGTCCGACCGAGGGCCCTGCTGACCGCCGGGCTTGCTCCGTTGTGGCAGCGAGTGCGGAATGATCCGAAAAACAGGGCCTAGTGTGCCTGGTGCTCCGGGACGAAGTCCGCGAGGTGGTCGCGGGCCCACTCCCGGAAGGTCAGCGCCGGTCGTCCGAGTACGCGGGGCACGTCCTCGGAGACGGGTTCGGGGACGTCCGGGCCGCTGGACCAGTGCTCGATGATCTGGTCGGCGAAGTCCTCGCCGACCTGCGCGGCCAGCTCCGCGCGGGCCTCGTCCAACGGCTGTTCCTCCCAGACAGCGGCCTGACCGGTCTCCTCGCCCAAGACGTGTACCTGGTCGACCTGGCTGATCACCTCGGGGCCGGTGACTACGTAGGTCCGGCCCGCGTGCCCGTCGTCCACCAGCGCCCGAACCGCCACTTCGGCCACGTCCCGCTCGTGCACCAGCGAGCGCGTCGCGCCGCCGAACGGCGCACGGACCACACCCCGGTGTACCTGGTCGGCCCAGGCCAGCGCGTTCACGGCCAGCCCCGTCACCCGGAGGAAGGTCCATTCGCGGACCGACCCCCGCACCGCCCGCTCCACGCTGCCCCAGACCCCGCCTTCCTCTTCGGCGGCGCTGGTCGCGGACAGGTAGACCACGCGGTCGACGTGCTCGCCGAGTGCCTGGGTGACGGCGGCCGCTCCCTCCGCTGCGTCATCGGTGCCGGGCCACACGAGGTACACGGCAGCCGCCCCCCGAGCGGCCGCGGCCACGTCCTCCGGTCGGGTGGTGTCACCCGGAATCACGTCCACACCTTCGGGGAGCCCGGCCCGCGCCGGATCCCTGGTGAGCGCTCGGACGGAGTGGCCCTCGTCGAGTAGTCGCGCCACCACGTGGCGTCCGGTGTTGCCCGTGGCTCCGGTGACCAGAATCGGCTGTGTCATCGTCTGTCCTCTCTGAACGGTGCCGAGGTCCGTCCCCGGCGTGGCTCCTTCGCGGTGCCTGGGACACAGCCAACTTCCTCAACTAATGTTGAGGTCAACCCCCGGAAACTGTTCGCATCGTCGGCCGCTCACGTAGTGACTGCTTGTTGCGCTGAGCGCTGACCACATATGGACATGTCGACACTGATCCCGTGTCAGGTCAGTAAGGTTCTCTGCGTGTTCCCCCAGAATCCCGCACCTCAGTCCCCCTGCCCGAGTCGTCGCGCATCCGTGGGTGCTGCACTGCTCGCCGTCGTGTTCGCCGCGACCGCCTGCTCGGGCGCCCCGGACTCCGATGGGGTCGAACCCGGGCTGATCCCCGAGATGGCCGTCGAGGCCCAGATCCATCCGGACGGCACCATGGACGTCCAGGAGACGGTCACCTACGACTTCGGCCCCGAACCGAGCCCCGGTCTGTTCCGGGCGCTGCCGGTGCTCCTCGACAGCGGCCCGATCCGGGACACGGCCATGTCGGTCACCGATGTGGCAGCGGACAGCCCCACCGGAGCCGACACCACCATCGAACGCGCCGAACGCGTCGAGGACGAGTTCCTGATCCTGATCGGGGACTCCTCCGAGGAGGTGACCGGGGAACACACCTACGTCATCTCCTACACGGTCGACGGAGCGCTGGAGGAGCGGTCCTTCACCACGGACCTCGGCTGGGGCTTCGTGGAAGGCTGGGGCGTACCCATCGAGGAAGTGTCCATCGAGGTCGAAGCACCAGCCATCGACGAGGCCTCGTGCCAGCTGGGAACCAGCGTCGGCGGGTGCGAGGAGGTGGAACACACCGACACCACCGTCAGCGTCCAGCACGAGCGGCTGTCCAGGAACATGGCACTGAGCCTGCTCGTGGCGATGCCGAACGACTCGGTCACCGTCAACGAGCCCCAGCCGACCCTGCGCCACGGGTGGGCGCCATCCGTTCCCTCCCTGGCGATCGCCGCCACGGTCCTGGTCCTGGCCGCCCTGCTCTTCGTCATCCGGATCCGGCGCGACCGCAAGTGGCGGAGCAAGTTCGGCGACAAGGTGCCCGAAGGGCTGACCCCGGGGGGCGCCGGTTACCTGTTCGGCAACCGGAGGCTGAAGCCCCTCCTGGTCCTCGCCATGCTCATCGACCTGGAGGAGCGGGGGCTGGTCAAGGCCCGACCCGACAAGGAGAACCCGGACAACTGGCTGTTCTCCCTGCAAGTGAGCAAGCAGAGCCGCAAGCTCAACCTGGCCGAGCGCTCACTTGTCTCCCGGGGTTTCACCAAGCGGGGCAACGCCAGGCTCACCGGTCTGCGCTCCCGGCTCAGCCCCCGCCGCCAGACCAGGATCTCCCTGGGGCTCGAATACGAGCTCCGCCGGTTCGGCCTCACCAACCCCTGGTTGGGCCCGCGCAGGCTGCTGCTCCTGCTCCCGTTCCTCTGCGTCCCCCTGGTGGGGGTCGCGGTGGACTCCTCCATCCTGCCGTTCTCCGGGTTCTACCTCGTTCTCGTGGCGGCCGCCGTGTACGGGGCCAGCCACCTGTGGAACTTCGGCGTGAGCATCCGGACCGCCCGCGGTCAGCACCTGTACGACCGGCTCAAGCGGATGCACCGCGACACCGCCCGGGGCGGCCCCCTGTCGGTTGCCGACCAGCCCGCATGGAGCGCCGCGCTCGGTGTGCCCAACGAGGTCCTCGGCCTCGCGTCCGGCCTCATGGACTTCAAGGAGGAGCACGCGAACCGGGACGGGGATGACCGGGGCTACCGGTACGACCGCCGTGGCTCCAGGCGGGGCGGTGGTCGCAGTGGCGGCGGACGCGGAGGCGGCGGTGGCCGTGGGGCGGGGGCCGTTCGAGCGGCGGTCGCGGGGGCCGCCGCTAGGCCGGCATCCCGTTGGTCCGTGCGCGCTGTACGGGTAGCCGGTGCAGACACCGGTTCCGGGGCGAATGTATGTCCCGGCTACATGTGAAACGGGTCACTCCAGATTTACCTTCGGGTTGGCACCCCATCCCCCAGCACGGGCGGTTGCGTCGCACTAGAGGCGGGTGCCGACTGGAGGAAATATGCACAAGACCCCCCTGGCCGCGGGAACGCTCGCGGCCGTGCTCGCCCTGACCGCATGCGGAAGCCCGGAGGAAGCCGCCGAAGGGGACGGCGAATCCATCAAGGTCGGCATCGTCTACTCCGCGAGCGGACCGCTGGCCACGTACGGAGAGCAGTACCGGCAGGGTTTCGAGGCCGGACTCGACCACGCCACCGGCGGGTCCATGGAGGTCGGCGGGCGCCCCGTCGAGGTCAGCTACATGGACGACGCGGGAGAGCCCACGAACGCGGTCTCCGCCACCCGCGAACTCGTCGGTGAGGGCCACGACATCATCGCGGGGTCCACCGCCTCCGGGATCGCCGTCCAGGTCGCCCCGCTCGCGGAGCAGAACGACATCCTCTTCATCTCCGGGGCCGCCGCCACCGACGCTGTCACCGGTATCAACGACCACACCTTCCGGTCCGGCCGCCAGACCTACCAGGACATCCTCACCGCGAGTACGTTCATGGACGACCCCGACGGCTCCGACGTGGTCGTCTTCGCCCAGCAGAACGCCTTCGGCCAGGACAACGTCGACGCGGTCACATCGGTCCTGGGAGACGCGGGTGCCAACGTGGACGAGGTCCTCGCCCCGCCGGAGACCACCGACCTCACCCCTTTCGCCGAGCAGGTCAACCAGGCCGACCCCGACCTCGTCTTCGTGGCCTGGGCCGGTGAGACCGCCTCCGCCATGTGGCAGGCCCTGGACCAACAGGGCACTCTCGACTCCACCGAGGTCGTCACCGGGCTGGACATCAAGCCCTCGTACTCCGTCTTCGGTGCCGCGGGCGACCGCATCTCCTTCCTCTCCCACTACTTCGACGGGGCCGCCGATACCGAGACGGCCGAGATCATGCGGGAGACGGTCGAGACCGACGGGGGAGAGGTCGACCTCTTCACCCCCGACGGATTCACCGCGGCCCAGATGGTCGTGCACGCGGCCAGCGAGGGCGACGAGACCCAGGACCGGATCGACGCGCTCTCCGGCTGGACCTTCGACGGCGTCAAGGGCGAACTGCACGTCCGGCCGGAGGACCACGCCCTCATCCAGCCCATGTACCAGGTCGAGCTGGTCGGTGAGGGCGACGACGCCCATCCGGAACTCGTCGCGGAGATCCCGGCAGCGGACGTCGAGCCCTCGGTCGCGGAGTAGCCATGGACACCGAAACCACCGCGTCGGCGGGCCCTGCCCCGGAATCCCCGGCCTCGGAATCCCCTGCCTCCGAATTCCCGGCCTCGGGCCCGCCCCAGGCGGTCCTCGCCCTCGAACACCTCAGCTGGTCGGTGGGCGGCGCCGTCATCGTCGACGACATCGACATGGCCGTCGCGGAGGGGGAGTTCGTCGCGCTCATCGGCCCCAACGGCGCGGGCAAGACATCCCTCTTCAACCTGGTCTCCGGCCTCACCAAACCCACCGCCGGGACCGTCTCCCTCGGCGGGACCGACGTCACCCGCTACCCGCCCTACCGCCGGGCCCAACTGGGCATGGGCCGGACCTTCCAGACCTCCAGCGTCTTCGGCGACCTCACCGTGGGCGCCAATGTCGGACTGGCCGTCCAGGCCCGCACGGGGGAGTCCCGCCGCTTCTGGCGGCTGGCCACCCCCGGAGGCGGCGCCGAGGCGACCCGTGTCATGGAGCTGGTGCGCCTCTCCCACCGGGTGGACGTCCTCGCGGGGGACCTCTCCCACGGCGACAAGCGCAAGCTCGAACTCGCCCTCCTCCTCGCCCGCGGTCCCCGGCTCATCCTCTTGGACGAACCCATGGCCGGGGTCAGCGCCGGAGAGATCGGCGAACTCACCACCGTCATCCAGGACGTGCACCGCGAACAGGGTTGCACGGTCCTCATGGTCGAACACCACATGGAGGTGCTCCTCGACATGGCCGACCGCCTGGCTGTGATGCACCACGGCGCACTCCTGGCCTTCACCGACCCGGACTCGGCGATGGCCGACCCCCAGGTCCAGGCCGCCTACCTCGGGGACGGCGCGTGAGCGCCGGGAAGCCGCTCCTGTCAGCGGCCGACCTCAACGTGTGGATCGAGGGCTCGCACATCCTCCAAGGGGTGTCCTTCGCGATGCCCGACCGGGGCGTGACCGCGGTGATGGGCCGCAACGGGGTCGGCAAGACCACCACCGTCAAGGCGCTGCTCGGCCTCGTGCCGCGCAGCGGGCGGGTCGAGTTCGACGGAGTGGACATCACCGCGCACCCCACGCACACCATCGTCACCAGGGGCATCGGGTACGTCCCCGAGGAGCGCGGTGTCTTCGCCGCCCTCACCGTCGCCGAGAACCTGAAGATCGCCGAACGCCGTCCCGGCAGGCCCCGCTACGACCTCGTGCACGACCTCTTCCCCGAACTGCGGTCCCGGGCCAACCAGACCGCGGGGACGCTCTCCGGGGGCCAACAGCAGATGCTCGCCATCGGTCGGGCCCTGCTCAACGACAACCGGCTCCTGATCGTGGACGAGCCCACCAAGGGCCTGGCCCCCCGGATCGTCCGCGAGGTCGCCGACGCGGTCGCCACCGCTGCCGAACGCGTACCGGTCCTGCTCGTCGAGCAGAACCTGGCACTCGTACGCCGTGTGGCCGACCAAGCCGTGGTGGTCGACGCGGGCCGCGTCACCCACACCGGTCCGGCCGGGGTGTTCCTCGACGACGCCGACCGCGTCCGCGAACTCCTCGGTGTGGCCAGGACGGTCGCGGAGGAAACCGACACCGAACCAGCGGCCGGCTCGACGGTCGACGGCACGGCCAACCCCGCGACGGGCGCCACGGTCAGCCCCGCGACCGGAGCCGAAGCCGATGACAGGCAGGTGGACACCTCGTGAGTACCGTCGTTCTCCTCATCATCACCGGGCTCGGGCTGGGCGCCCTGTACTTCCTCATCGCCTCGGGCCTGTCCCTGATCTTCGGTCTGATGGACGTCCTCAACTTCGCACACGGCGCCTTCCTGGCGATCGGCGCGTACGGCACCTGGTGGGCCGCGAACCACCTCCCGGGCGCGGGACCGGACGGAACCGGGTTCCTCCTCGCGGTGGTGTTCGGTGTCGCCGCCGGGACCCTCGCCGCCGTCCTGGTCGAGCTGTGCGTGATCCGCCCGCTGTACGGCAAGCACCGCGAGCAGATCCTCGCCACGGTTGGCCTGAGCCTGGCCGTCCCCGCGCTCATCCAAGCGATCTGGGGCGCGGACCCGCTCACCTTCCCCCGACCGGAGATGGTCTCGGGCACCCTCTCGTTCTTCGGGGTCAACGTCCCCACGGACCGGTACCTGCTGATCCTGGCCGCGGTCGCCGTGTTCGTCGCACTGTGGCTCTTCAACTCCCGCACCCGCTACGGGCTCATCGTCCGCGCCGGCGTGCAGGACCGCGCGATGGTCACCGCCCTCGGTATCGACGTGCGCAAGTCGTTCACCCTCGTGTTCGCGATCGGCGGGGCGGCCGCCGCCCTGGCCGGAGCCCTGGGCGGCCTCTACTTCGGAGTGGTCACGCCCACCCAGGGGATGTCGCTGCTCATCTTCGCGTTCATCGTGGTCGTGATCGGCGGGACGACCTCGCTCACCGGATGCGCGATCGCGTCGCTGACGGTCGGCCTCATCCAGCAGTTCGCCAACTACTACACGGTCGCCGGGCTGGGCGACATCGCCGTGGTCGCCGTCCTGGCCGTGGTCCTGCTCACCAAACAGGGCGGTCTGACCGCGAAGAAGTCCGCGGAGAGGGTGGCATGATGACCGACACAGACGTGGCCCCCAGCAAGGCCGCCGAGCCCGCCGGGCCGAATCCCCCGGTACAGCGGAACGTGCGGGAACGCCGCCCGCTCCCCTGGTGGGTTGTGCCAGGCGCCGTCCTCGCAGTGCTGCTTACCCTGCCCTTCTCCACCCTCTACATCCCCGGGGTGTTCGAGGGTGCCCTGAACAGCCCCTCGACCCTGCACCTGCTCGCGCTGTGCCTGGTGTTCGGCGGTCTGGCCACCAGCTACGACCTCCTCTACGGGCGGGTCGGCCTGCTTTCCTTCGGGCACGCCCTCTACTTCGCCTGCGGCGCCTACGTGGCTGCCCTCATGATGTCCGTGCTGTCGCTGCCCCTGCTGTGGTCGGCGGTCATCGCCGTGGTCACCGGGACCCTTCTCGCCCTGCTGCTCGGGGCGGTTTCGCTGCGGGTCAACGGGATCGCGCTGGCCATGGTCACGCTCGCCTTCGCCGAAGCCGGTTCCATCCTCATCTCCCGTGATCCCGGCCGCTGGACCGGCGGCGAGGAGGGCCGATCGCTCAACACCGAGGCCGTCCCGGACGCCTTCGTCGGTGTGGTCAACACCGTCAACCTCTACTGGGTCGCGGTCGCCTACCTCGTGGTCGTCCTCGCCGTGGTGTGGTGGCTGGCCGCTTCGCCGGTGGGCCGGGTCTGGCAGGGCATCCGCGCAAACGAGCAGCGCGTTGCCGTGCTGGGCATCAACCCCTATCCCTACAAGCTGGCGGCCTTCACCGTCGGCGGCGGACTGGCTTCCCTCGGCGGGGTCGCCTACCTCTTGGTGAACGGCGGGGTCACCCCCGTCATCACCACGGCCGAATTCACCCTCACCCTCCTGGTGATGGTGGCGCTGGGCGGCGCGGGCACCCGGTGGGGGCCGTTCCTCGGGGCGGCCCTGTACACCTACGCCGAGCACCGCCTCCTCCAGGTGGACGGGGCCTTCGACGCCCTCCCCGCCTGGATCGCGGCCCCGCTGTCCCAACCCCTCTTCATCCTGGGCACGCTCTTCGTACTGATGGTGTTCTTCTTCCCCGGCGGCCTCGTGGCGCTGCCCGGTCGGATCAGGGCGGTGCTGCGGGACAGGACGGCCCGGAGAAAGAGACCCTCCCGCCAAGGCGGCCCCGGTCCTGAGGGAGGGCCGGCCCCTGCGGAAAGGAAGGACGACGCGACATGACCGAACCCTCCCGAGCCAGCGGGGACGACCACCGCGTCCCCGTCGCCGGGGGCGACCTGGCGGTGACGGCCTGGGGCTCCGGCCCCGGCCTCCCGGTCCTGGCCGTCCACGGCATCACTGCCAACGGGCTCTCCTTCGCCCGGGCGGCGCAGGAGCTCTCCGCACGCGGCGGCCCTCCCCTCATCGCCCCTGACCTGCGCGGCCGGGGGAGGAGCGCCGACCTGCCCGGCCCGTACGGGCTGGCCGCCCACGTCGACGACCTCGTCGCCGTACTCGACAGCCGCGGAGTACGGCGGACGGTCGTCATAGGACACTCGATGGGCGCTTTCGTCGCCAACCTCCTCGCCGTACGCCACCCCGACCGTGTGGCCGGGCTCCTCCTGGTGGACGGCGGCCACGGGCTCCCCGTCCCTCCGGACACCGACATCGATGCGGTCCTCGGCCCGGCCATGGCCCGGCTGCGGATGACCTTCGCTGGCCCTGACGCCTACCGCGCCTTCTGGCGGGACCACCCCGCCTTCAGGGGCCGGTGGAACACCTGGGTGGACGACTACGTACTGCGGGACCTGGTCGGCGCTGAGCCGCGGATGCGTTCGGCCTGCCACGAGGCGGCGGTCCGGGTCGACGGCGCACAGGTGCTCGCCGACGAGGAGGCCTTGGGCGCGATCCACCGGCTGCCGTGCCCCGCGCGCCTGCTGTGGGCCGCGCGCGGCCTCATGGACGAGGGCCCCGGCCTGTACACGGCCGAACGGCTCGCGGGGCTCCCTGAGAACATCGAGACCCTCGAACTCCCCGAGGACAACCACTACACTCCGCTGTTCTCCTCAACCGCCGCTCTGGTCGCCGAGCAGGTCCACGCCCTTGTCGAGGAGACCGTGCAGGTGGAGGGCGAGCTGTAGTTCCAGGGCGCGGTCGGGGTGCTGCCAGTCCGCCCCGATCAGCTGCCCGATCCGCTCCAGGCGCTGCGCCACGGTGTTCACGTGGATGTGCAGGTCGTCCTTGGCTCGGGACAGGTTTCCCCCGGCCGCGAAGTAGGCGCGCAGCGTCTCCACCAGCAGAGTGCCGCGCTTGGCGTCGTACTCCAGCAGCGGTCCGAGAGCGGCGGAGACGAAGCCGGGCACGTCCCGGTCGTGGCTCAACAGGAGCCCGGAGAACCCCAGGTCCTCGGCGGTGGCCGCGTCACCGCCCCGGCCGAGCGCTCGCAACGTCTGTAGGCACCGGGTCGCCTCGGTGAACGCGCCCCGGAACGTGTCCAGGCCCTCGGTGGGCCCGGCCAGCCCGGCCGTCACCGGTCCGTTGGCGGCGGTGGACAGCTCAGCCGTCACCCTGCGGCCCACTTCGGACGGGGCCGAACCGGGCAGCGCCAGCACCAGCCGCCCGCCCCGGTTCGCGGCCAGCCCGCCGGTGGTCCCGGCCACGAAGGTCGCCGCTGACCGCAACCGCTGCGGGTCTCCCCCGGGTGCCTCGGCCACCACCAGCACGTGCGGGGCGTCCAGGTCGGCGTGCAGGAGCGCGGCCCGCTGCCGCAGGGACACCGGGTCGCGCGCGGGCACCTCCAACAGCTCGTTGAGCAGGTCGCCGCGGATCCGGTGTTCGGTCTCGCTCACCGAACGGCGGATGAGTAGTCGCAGGGCGGTCACCATCGCCGCTCGCTCGAGTACCCTCTGATCGGTACTGTCCAGCTCCACCCCGCGCAGCACGAGCGTTCCCAGCGGCTCGGTGCCCGCCGCGGCCACGGCCACCCAAGCACCGCCCACCGCGACGGCCCGTCCGCTGGCCAGCGAGGAGCGCACCGCCCCGGAGAGTCCGGGGTCGCCCGCGTCCAGCGGGTCACCACCCGGTGAGGACTCCCCCAGGTCACCCTCGGGCGAGGCGGTCACGGACACGTCCGAGGTGCGGTCGTGGATGCACACCGAACCGCCCAGCACCTCCGCGATCGCGCCCGCCACCTCGTGCACGCCGCCTCCGCCCAGCACCAGGTCGGTGAACCGGTCGTGCGCGTCCGCAGACCGTTCCACCGATGCGGTGTGCCGCTGCAGGCGTTCGTTGACGGTGTGCAGCTCGTCCAGGGCCCGCCGGGTGTCGTCGATGAGGTTCGCGTTGTCGATCGCGATCGCCGCGTGCGTGGCCAGCGACGACAGTAGCGCCACCTCCGAGTGGGCGAAGGGGCGCTCCCGGCGGTTCGCGGCGAACAGCACCCCCACACCGCGCCCGTTCATCTTCAGCGGCACGCCGAGGATCGCGACCAGGCCCTCCTCCCGGACGGCGTGGTCGATGTTGTCCGCGTGCTCGAACCTCGGGTCCGTGAAGTAGTTGGCGGTCACGTACGGCAGCGACGTGCTCGCCACCAGGCCGCCCAGACCCTTGCCCGGTGCCAGCCGCAGGCGTTGGAACGTCGCGGAGACGGACCCCGAGGTCACTCGCATGTAGGTGTCCCCCGCCTCGCCGTCGCTCAGCGTCAGGTAGGCGACGTCGGTTCCCAGCAGGTGCCGCGCCCGTTCCACGATCGCTTCGAGAACCTGGTCCAGGCTGCGCATCCCCGCCAGGTCGTTGGCGGTCTCGAACAGTGCGCTCAACTCGGACTCGCGCCGCTGGCGGTCCTGCAACACCGAACGCACCCGCAGCGCGGCCAGTTTGGCGCTTTCCAGCGAGGCGACCGTCTCCGCGTCGGAGCCGTCTGCACGGGCGCGCAGCACCGGCCGCTCGTACTCGACGGCCGGTGCGTCGCGCAGCAGTAGTTCCAAGAAGAAGGCCTGTGGTCCGGCGCTCGCGGCGCCGTCCCCGCCGTGGGGATCCGGGGTGCTGTTCAGCTCGAACTCCAAGCTCCGTCGATGGGCAGCGATGCGCCGTTGACGAACGACGCGTCGTCACGGCACAGGTAGGCGACCATCTCGGCCACCTCGGAGGGTTCGATCAGCCGTTTCACCGGGCTGCGGGCCAACAGCACCTCCGACACCACCCGCT
Source organism: Nocardiopsis oceani (assembly GCF_054777395.1). Taxonomy (NCBI): domain Bacteria; kingdom Bacillati; phylum Actinomycetota; class Actinomycetes; order Streptosporangiales; family Nocardiopsidaceae; genus Nocardiopsis; species Nocardiopsis oceani. Next base: position 7,890 of record NZ_BAAHAR010000059.1, on the reverse strand, counting down.
CCTCGGGAATGCCGTGCGCCTCGGCCTGGTCCGCGATCTGTTTCTCCACGAGGGCGGTCCGCACGTAGCCCGGGTTCACACAGTTGGACGTGACTCCGTGTGCGGCACCCTCCAGGGCGACCACCTTCGAGAAGCCCTCCAGTCCGTGCTTGGCCGTCACGTACGCCGACTTGTAGGCGGAGGCACGTAGCCCGTGCACGGAGGAGATGTTGACGATCCGGCCCCAGCCGTGCTCGTACATGTGGGGCAGGGCCCCGCGTACCACGCGGAACGGTGACTCGACCATGAGTCGAAGGATGAGGGAGAAGCGCTCCGGAGGGAAGTCCTCGACGGCGGCCACCGTCTGCACCCCCGCGTTGTTGACCACGATGTCCGCGCCCCGGGCCGCCTCTTCGGCCGCGTCCAGGTCGGTCAGGTCCAGCTCGACCGCCTCGCCGATTCCCCGGTCGGCGAGTTCGGTGAGTGTCCCGCGGTCGATGTCGGCCAGGCGGACGGTGGCGCCGGCCTCGGACAGGCGTAGCGCGCACGCGCGGCCGATGCCTCCGGCGGCGCCGGTCACCAGTGCGGTCCGTCCACTCAGGGCGGCGTGGGCGGCGTGGGGTGCGGTGTCGGCGCCGGGGCTGGTGCGGGGGGCCTGCCGATCCGCGTCCGACAGGAACTCATGCGTCGTCATGGCAGCAACCTAGGCCGGGTCCGGCGACCGCGGGATAGGGCACGTGGACACACAACCAGGACAGTGCATGTGGTGATCGCCCATGAGCGGAAGTGCGGCTGTGGAGTTCCCACGGGCCAAGGGTATGTGATCGGGGTCTCATGCACATAGTGCGCAGATCACCCTGAACCTAGGCTTCCGGTACCGGTCCGGCCGAACCCCCGCTCACCGCTCGACCCCCCGGAGCCGCACCATGCACTCCCCCGCACCGAACCACGTCACACAAGCACGATCATCCCTACCCGCCCTGGCCTCCGTACTCCTCATGGTCGCCGCGGTCCTGGCGGCCGCACCGGAGCGGGCCTCAGCCGCCGAGCTCGCCCCGGTGCCCTCGTTCGGCGACGACCCCGGCAACCTCGCCATGTACGAGTACGTCCCCGACGGCCTCCCCGACGGAGCACCGCTGGTCGTGCTCCTCCACGGCTGCGGCCAGGACGCCGCCGACTACCATCAGCACTCCGGATGGGCCGAGCAGGCGGACGGGTCCGGGCTCGGCCTCGTCTACGCGGAGCAGAACAGCGCCAACAACGCCAGCCAGTGCTTCAACTGGTTCGAGCCGGCCGACGTCGCCCGGGGATCGGGTGAGGCCCAGTCGGTGGCGTCGATGGTGGAGCACGCCGTCACCGAACACGGGCTGGACGCCGACAGCGTGTACGTCTCGGGTCTGTCCGCCGGCGGTGCCATGGCCGGGGAACTCCTCGCCGCCTATCCCGACCTCTTCGCCGGGGGCAGCGTCGTCGCGGGCATCCCGGTGGGCTGCGCCGACGGCATGGTCGACGCCTTCGCCTGTATGAACCCCGGCAAGGACCGGACACCTGAGCAGTGGGGCGACGAGGTCCGGGACAAGCTCCCCGACGGTGCCGAACTGCCGCGGGTGGCGGTCTGGCACGGAACCGCCGACTTCACCGTCGCCCCCGCCAACGGTGACGCCGGCGTGAGCCAGTGGGTCGACGTCTGGGGTCTGCCCACCACACCGGACAGTACGGAGGAGCTACCCGGGCCCACCACTGCCGAGTACTACGGGGGCAGCGGGCTGGACGCCGAGGTCGCCCACTTCTCGGTCGAGGGCATGGGGCACGGGACCCCCGTCGACCCGGCCTCCGGCTGCGGGACCGCGGGCGCGTATTTCCTCGACACGGTCTGCTCCACCGGCCACACCGCTGAGTTCTGGGGGATCGGCTGAGGTCGGTACCCCCGCTCGTGCCCTAGCCCATGCCACCGGGGCGTCCTCGGACCCTAGAAGCACTCCTTGTCCCGGGCCAGGTCACCGAAGTGGGCGACCGTGGCCCCCAAGGCGAAGTGCGCGGCCTGGTGCTCGGTCATGGGGACGATCCCGGTGGGGAACTGCACTCTGAACGGGAACTCGTCCTCCGGGCGGATCCGAAAGTCGTCGATCACCCCCTGCGACAAGAGCAGGGTTAGGGCCTCACGAACGTGGCCGGTGCGATGGTCTGACGCCCAGATCGACATGTAACCACGGTAAACCGAAAAGCACCGGAAAAGCCTGTGCGGGCGGGAAAAGCGGCCCGCCCGCACGGTTTCCCCTCCTCCGGCTCCAGGAGACAGGTGCGCTCCGGCATCAGTTCTCCTCGTTCACCCGGGCCTCACCCGCGAGGACGTGGGCGGTCAGGCGGCGCAGGGCGAGCCTGGTCGATTCGAACTCGTCATCGGGCAGGTCGATGACCCTGCCGATGGCCTCGGGGATGCCGCGGGCGCGTGCCCGCAGCGCTGCACCCTCTTCGGTGGGAGTGACCCGCACCGAGCGCTCGTCCTGGGGGTCCCGGTCCCGGCGCAGAAGGCCGTTGGCCTCGAGGCGCTTGAGCAGGGGAGTGAGTGTGCCGTAGTCGAGTTGCAGTACCGCGCCGGCCTCCTTGACCGAGCACCCGCCGCGTTCCCACAAGAGCATCATCACGAGATACTGCGGGTAGGTCAGACCGAGCGGATCCAGCAGCGGACGGTAGAGGTTCGTGACAGCACGCGAGGCCGCGTACAGCGCGAAGCACATCTGCTCGTCGACTGGCGGGAGCTCGAAGTCGTCTGCGGGGGCTGGGGCGCGGTCGTGCATCGCACAACATCGTAGTAACCGCGCACCCGATGTCAAAGCCCGCAATTACCTTGCGCACGAGTGGAACAGGGCATCCCGGCCGGGGGTCTTGAAACCCGAACTCAGGGTGTGACCGTCGGATACGCGCAACGGCGCCGCCTCGGACCGCACCGCGCCGGCGCCGCTGCTCCCCCGTCCAGCTCCGCTACTCCTTTTGCTGCTTCGGGGCGCTGTCCGGCAGCCGCCGCTTGACCACCTTCCCGGTGGCATTGCGGGGCAGCTCCTCCAGCACCACCACGTCCCGCGGCACCGAGAACCGGCCCAGCATCTCGCGCACGTGCATGCGCACTTCGTTCGGGTCGATGAGGGAACCCTCGTAAGGCACCACGTAGGCCGCGAACCGCTGCCCGAACTCCTCGTCCGGAACCCCCGTCACGACGACCTCTCGCACCGCGGGCATCGTCACGATGGCCTCCTCCACCGGACGCGGAAAGGCGTTCTCACCGCCCGAAACGATCATGTCGTCGTCCCGCCCCGCCACGTGCAGCAACCCGTGACCGTCCACGTAACCCCGGTCACCGGTCTCCATCAGGTCGCCCGCGACCCGTTTGCTCTTGCCGTTCGTGTAGCCGTCGAACAGCATCTCGTTGCCGACGAAGATGGCACCCTTGCTCCCCTGCGGGACCTCCGCGCCCTTCTCGTCGAGCACCGAGATCCGGGTCCCCAACGGAGGCCGTCCCGCGGTTGTCGGGGCCAGCCGCAGATCCTCCGGCGTCGCGATGGTCGCCCACGACACCTCGGTCGACCCGTACAGGTTGTAGATGACGTCCCCGAACGTGTCCATGAAGTCGCTGATCAGCTGGGGGCTCATCGCCGAGCCGCTGCACGCCACGATCCTCAGCGACGAGGTGTCGTACTTCTCCCGCGTCGACTTCGGCAGGTCCATGATCCGCCGCAGCATCACCGGCACCACGAACAGTGCCGTGCACCGCTGCTCCTGGATCGTTCGCAGCACGTCCTCCGGTTCGAAAACGCGACGCATCACCAGTGTCGCCCGCATCGACATACCCAGCTGGACCCCGGCCAGCCCCCACGTGTGGAAGACCGGCGCCGACACCAGGATCCGGTCCTTCGAACTCAGCGGAATCCGGGACAGGACCGAAGCCGCGTCCTGCGGCCCCTTCGGCGTGGGGCGGCGAGCGCCCTTGGGGGTACCAGTGGTCCCCGAGGTCAGGACGATCAGCCGCCCCGGCTTCTCCGGCGGGGCCGGATCCGTCTCCGCCGACTCCGTCGCCTCGGTCGGGATACGGGGTCCGGGGATGCTGGTCTCGCCCCACGACGTGACCCGCGGGATGTCCGGGGGGAGTTCCTTGTACAGCTCCTCGAACTCGGAGTCCGCGATCAGCAGCGACACCTCGTTCCGGCGCACCACGTCCGCGAGCGGGCCGACGGCCAGGCCGGTGTTCAACAGCACAGCGTCGGCGCCCAGGCGGCTGCAGGCCACGGCGGACTGCACCAGCCCGCTGTGGTTGCGGCACAGGATGCCCACCCGGGCACCTTCCCGCACACCCATGCGGTGGAGTTCGCGGGCGAGCCGACGGCCGCGCAGGTTCATCTCTCCGAAGGTCGTGGCCCCGGCGTCGTCGATCACCGAGACCCGGTGCGGAACGCGCTCACCGGCGGCGGCGTAGCCGCCCGCGATGGTCGCACCCCATGTCTTGAGCGCACGCAGTTGGCGGGCGATTTTGTCCGGACGGCCAGGTGACAGGACACCGGCCTTCACGAGTACCCTCACGACCTTGAGCGTGTGTCGCAGTTTCGACGGGGCGGGCGGGCTGCTGGCTTGGGACGCCATGGAGTCTCCGATGGGGGCAGGGACGGGCGAAGCGGTCCGCGCCTTCCGGAGAGCCTTCGCCTCATGACTCGCCGGAGTACTGCGACCGTAGGCGACAGGGCTTGGGAGTTTCTCCGTCACCGGGTGAGTGACTACCCGCGCGTAGTTGTCACCCGGGGACGCAACTAGGGGGCGGGCCGGACCGGCTCGACACGTGCGCGGCCCGGCCCCGGACTCAGGTCACCGGCCTCAGTCGCTCACCGTGATCGGGGCGCCCGGGTCGTCGGCGTTGGTCACCTCGTAGGTGGCGGTGAAGCCCGCCTCGTCGGTGTCGGGGCAGCCGACACCGCCCTCCACGTCGACCGGCGCCGTGGTGTCGAAGTCGAGCGTCGATGCCGGGTCCCCGTTGGTCCAGGTCCCGTCGATCTCCTCGTCCGCGTCGGGGCTGACCGTCGCGGTGCAGCTTGCCAGTCCGGACGTCTCCACCACGATGCCCGCGGCGGGGACGACCATGGTGCCGACGGCAGGGGATCCGCCCTGCATCGTCATGTCCCACACGTCGTCGCTGACGGTGACGGTTGCGTCGACCAGGGCGACATCGGTCGTGCAGTCCGTGAAGTTCGGGGCGTTGATGGGCCCGCCGACCGGGCCGTCCGGGTTGTGGTTGTCAGGCTCGTCGGGAACCAGGTTGTTGTCGCTGCCGGGGGACGTCACCGAGGTCGTGCAGGTGATCGTGACGTCCCCGGCGGTGAAGACGGCGTCACCGGAGAGCACAGCCTCGAAGGCGGCACCCGCGGGCTCGACGGTGGTCGGCCCCTCCTGAGCGGCGAGCGCGGGGCCGCCCCAAGCCAGGACGAGGGTCCCGGCTGCGGCGACGGCGAGGCAGGAGCGGTTGCGGGATCTCGGTTGCGGAACCGACATGAGTACTCCTTGTGTGTGACGGCCGGACGGCATGCGAGCAGGCACGTCCGGCACGACTGGGTTCGTGTTCGCGCCGACGTAGGTAGACGTGACTTGCCTGGGGACAACCGGGAGCGCACGGGACGGAGCAGTCGAACCCGTGCGCTCCCGGCCGATCAGTGGCTCGGCCCGGAGGTCACACGTGTGCGGGGGTCAGGCCTCGGGCCGAGCGGTGGGCGGCAGCGGTGCGGCGTCGTCCCGTTCCTGGCCGTCCTCGAGCTCCCGCGGCTGCTCCCGTCGGCGTCGGCCGCGGCGTTTGCGGGGCGGGCGCGCGACGGGTCGCCATGCGAAGGCGAGGCCGCCCCCGGCCAGGGCCAGGAGTGTCCCGATGACGAGTCCGCCGAGGTTGGACAGGATCAGTGCGCCCAGGGCGATGAAGCCGGCGAAGCTGCCGGTGATCACGTGCTGGCTCGGGGTGAACCAGGTGACCAGGCCGAGGACGATCAGCATGCCGCTGAACAACAGGGTGGAGACGGCTCCGACACCGAGGTAGATCATCAGCTCGACCGGTATCTGAGTAATCAGGACCATTTCGATACCGGCGAGGATCATCAGCAGGCCGCCCAGGAAGGGACGGCGCTTGCGCCACCGGGTCCAGCCGTTCCACACCCTGCGGGTTCGCCTTAGAAGCACTCGTCTTCTCCGAGGGCGACATCGAGGCTCAGATTATGGAGGTTGAACGTACCCGCGGATGCGGCACGGGCGGTCTGCTCCAGGTCTTCGACGTGAATGGTGTCGGACTGCATGCCGAACAGGTCGGTGTGGCCGCGGCCCTCGCCGAAGTCGTCAGGCCCCTTGTCCAGGGTCGAGGCGTCCCGGCCGATCTCCATATTGGTGAACTCGGCGTTGCCGTCCATCTGCTCCATGTCGATGACCAGGTCAGAAGCCCGGACAGGGGTTCCTGCGTCTCCGGCGGTCAGCATGAGAGAGACCGGACCGACCAGCGGGAACTCGGTGGTCAGCACCGACTGGCAGAGGCTGACGATCTCGGCCTCGTTGATGCCGGCGGTCGCGACCGGGACCGGTTCGTCGCGGACGGTCGCGTTGATCCAGCCGAACTGGGCGAAGCCCTCACCGGTCATCTCGTCGGCCGAGATCTTGAACTGCTGACCGGAGATACTGAACGAGGCTGCGAGCGCACCGCTGGCCATCGCTACGAGAATGCCGCCGATGGCCGCACCAGCGGGGATGGAGAAGAGGGCCAAGCGCTTCCAGCTGGTATGGCTCTCCGGAGTGTCCGAGGCGTCAGCGGAGGTGTCGGGCGCGTCGGGGGATGTGGTGACCATGCATGTCCTTCCATGGGTGCATGACCGCGCTGCGCCTGCCGTCCCCCCGAACATCCGGCACGCGGCCTGGACTGATTCCGTCCCGTGTGCGGGACAGACCAGAATCCGTTCCAGTAACGCTGAACATCATGTATCTGATGGCTTGGAATTTCAAGACTTCCTGCGGAACTTTCCGTCCTTTCTCCGCTATGCGTCGAAATGATCTTGAGTGATGTCGTAATCCCGCTGACGTGGGACAATAGAAGAGGGATGCCTGTTGTTCGGGGTGATGACGAGTGGCGCGGCTATTCGTTGTCAACGGATCAGTTTCGAGTCGGTCACGGATGGTTCCGCGGTGCAGCCTGCCGGGAGTCCACCTTTGTCATCGGGGTGATGAATTCCGGGCTCTCCTTTCCTCAGTTGAATGAGTGTCGGGGGTGCGTGGGGCGGAGGGGGCCGATGGGCCCCGACGGCGCAGAGGTTCCAGGGGCGGGTCAGAGGATGATCCAGCGGTCGACTGTCTCGGGTGGCTGGCGCGGGCAATAGCGGTAGGTGGGAGAGCGGGAAAAGGGACGCGCGCTCCCGCGCGCGAGGCCGACGAGAGGGGGCAGTCGACGGGAGTAGGGGACCGGCGCGCCGGTTGCCCCCGCAGGGCCGAGTGGACCCGATCGGCCGCAGGCGGCTGGGTGACCGGCGACACAGGCGTTCCGGTTTGCTTGGGGTGCCCGCCGGGGGTAATGTTTCCCAGGTCGCCGCGGAACGGTGAGCAACCCGCAAGGGTCGACTCGGAGCCGGGCCGCGATCACAGACACACTCTCTCCACTCAGCCGAGATGGTTCGGGCACTGCCCGGAGCATGTAAGCTCGGAGAGTTGCTTCAGACGCCGGGCGGAAACGCAGGGCGAAAGAAGCAGAACGAGTTTCTTTAGCTCGATCAGGTTCAACACCGAAACCGCCGATTTGGCGGGGTGCGGAACACCTGATAAAGTAAAGAACACAACAAGCGGAAACGCAGACGCCTTCCACGGAAGAGCAGCCAGGGCGAGAGTCCGGGCGCTTGTACGGGAAGAGTGATT